>JBBSOT010000027.1:0-27671 GCA_038259455.1 Hyphomicrobiales bacterium
ATGAGACCGGCTGCTGCGGGGTCGATCTCAGGCGTGATGTCCTGGCCGTGCAGGCATAGACCGGCTTCAAGGCGCAGGCTGTCTCGTGCCGCCAGACCGATCCACATCGCGCGCTCATCGGCCGCGAGTTTGGCCAGCAGCGCGCGCGCATCTGCTTCGGGCAGCGCAATCTCGAATCCATCCTCGCCGGTATAACCGGAGCGGCTCATGAACCAGTCCGGTCGAGGCTCGATGCCGTGCATGAAGGTCATCGATCCGGTTTCGATCCCTGTCTTCGACAGGACGTTCGCTGCCTCGGGCCCCTGGATCGCCAGAAACACGCGGTCGAGTGGCTTGATGGAAACCTCGAAGTCTGCGCCCAGTGTCCTCAGGTTGGCTTCGTCGGTTTGCGCATTGCCGGCATTGGCCACCACCATGAACCGTTCATCGCCTAGCCGCGTCACGATGAGGTCGTCGATGATTCCGGCGTCCTCGTTGAGGAAGAACGTGTACTTCGATTGGGAAAGCTCGAGAGCGGCGACGTCGAGCGGGCAGGCCAGGCAAAGCAGAGCCTCGGCACCGGGACCTGCAAGTTCGAACAGCTTCATGTGAGAGATGTCGAATAGGCCGGCGTGCTCGCGGGTGTGGAGATGCTCTTTCATCACGCCCGGGGGATAGGTCAGCGGCATCGACCAGCCCGCAAAGTCGCCGAAGCGCGCTCCGGCCTGCCTGTGGACATCGTCGAGTGGAAGTTTCTTGGTCGGTTGGTCGTTCATGACTTCTCCAGTGACGCACGCAAGCGGCCGCCAAAGCGACCATTTCGTGCCCCTCTGTCTGAAGCCTGAGAGACTCGCGCGCCCGAACCCTGTCGGCAACGCTTACACCTTCGGCGCGGGGACCCCCGACTTTCCAGAGTGTCGTCCTGCTTACGGTTCATTTGCCTGAGAGATTTCGGGCGATTTCCCCTTCGGCGGCAGCTTTCGCTACTCTCTCCCGCAAACAGTTAGGGCTCCCGAAAGAACCCTCGACGAATCGACGCTAGCCCACGCAGCGGTGTTTGTCACCTGCCGCTTTGGTTCGCATGGACAACGGTCCGTTAACCAAAGCTCTTTGCGGTTTCTCAAAAATGTCTTGCTAGGGTCTTGCCGGCAATCCAGGCGTCGGAGGAACTTCGGCGCGGGGGAATGGGGGACACGTCATGGGTGAATTGATCGAGACGGCGGTAGCCGGCATCAAATCTCAGTCGCGAATTCGCAGCGAGGATGTCCTCGGACTTCGCCGCCAGGTTTATGGCGACCACACCATCGATCGTCAGGAGGCCGATGCGCTGATTGCGCTGAATTCAGCTTGTCCCGACCAATGCCCGGAATGGCATGATTTTCTCGTCGAGGCGATTACCGACTACATCGTTCATCAGGAAAAACCGGCAGGCTACATTGTTGCCGGCAATGCGGAATGGTTGATCGCGGCAGTCTCCCGAGATGGCAAGGTCACGACCCTCACAGAGCTTGAGCTTCTGGTACGGGTGCTCGAGACAGCCAAATATTCGACCGAGGAACTTGTCAGCTTCGCGCTAGAACAGGTCAAATATGCCGTAACGGAAGGCAACGGGCCGCTGGCGCGCGGTGGAGAATTGGTCCCCGGGGTGATCGGTGAGCCTGAGGTCGATCTGCTGCGGCGGATACTCTATGCTTTTGGCGGCGATGGAAATGTCGGCGTCACGAGAGCCGAGGCGGAAATCCTGTTCGCAATCAACGATGCGATAGCCGACGCCGATAATCATCCGTCATGGAACGAACTGTTCGTCAAGGCGATCGCGAACTTCGTGATGTGTGCGTCGGGATACGAGGCACCGACCCGGGACGAGGCACTGCGCCGCGAAAGTTTCTTTGGTCGTTCAGATGCCGACATAGGCGGGTTTTTTGCGCGCATGGTGTCGGGCGGCGCTGGTGGGATCCTTGCTGCCTATCGTCGATCAGGTGATGTCGACGCTGACTGGGAGGCCCGCAACCGGCGCGTCGAAGCAAGTGCGCGCCTTGCCGAACGCATCGACCATGTCGAGGCGCGGTGGCTTGCAGAGCGGATCGGTCGCGATGGACGCCTGCATGAGAATGAGCATGCACTGATCAGTTTCATCAAGCAGACATCGCCGGCGATCCATCCTGATCTCAAGGCACTGCTCGACCGGGTGGCCTGAAGCGCGTGAACGGGTAGCCCGCCCACGCACAAAGCCACGCGGCGCTGCCTTTTTCAGAATGTCGTCAGGATGTTACCCGGGAGCAAGAACTGCCTCCGGGCATGACGCGTCAGGCTACGTTGAGGCGATCGATGTCGCTCTGCAGCTTTTCGATGATCTGCCCGGTCTCCGAATGAAGCAGTCTCAGCCGGTCAATCTGGGAATTCATGACCGCGTTGTCCCCGGGACCTTCGGAATCGGATGGGCTCGTGCCAACACCATGGAGGATCCATGAGAGGCTGACCTGAAGAAGGCCTGCCAAAATGGTCAATCTGTGCGATCCCGGCTGTGAGCGATCACTCTCCCATGCATTGATGGTCGCAATCTTGACGCCGAGGCGCCATGCAAGTTCCTTGACCGTCAGGCCGCTGGCGTCCCGTGCGCGGGACAGTCTTCCACCGATCGTATCCAGATCCGGCTTCTCCTCATAGATATTCGTGGCGTCGGACACCCGATCTGCCTCCTGTTTTTATTGCTTGCTGGCCCCGACGCGGAATCGCTCAAGGGGAACCTGACCATAGACGCCGGGTCCATTTTTCGCAAGGTGGGTGGGAAGGTCTTTTAAAAACAATATCTTAAGACGAATTTCTGCGCCTCTGCCGAGGCATTGTGACTGGTCCTAGTTCCCAAGGCTGACCGCGACATTGACTGCGGCGGCAACCAGCACCGTGTTGAAGAAGAACGAGACGACGGCATGCAGCAGGTTCAGCTTGCGCATTGCGGAGTTCGTAATCTGAACGTCCGACGTCTGCGCGGTCATGCCGATAACCAGAGAGAAGTACAGGAAATCATAGCCACCCGGCGCATCGTCGCCTGGAAAGCACAGTCCGCGGCTCGGTTCGGCCTTCTTGGAAGCGGCGCGCCCCGTCCTTGCCCGTTCGGGCCGCCAGTAAAGATGCGCGTAGTGGTGCGCAGCCATGGTGTGGATGGTCAGCCAGCCGAGCGCAACCGATGCCAGCGAAAGCGACAGCTGCAGCCCGCGCGGGCGCTCGCCGCTGTTCAGAATAACGAACAGCGACACGACCGAGACGACGACGGCAACGAATGTCACTGCGACGATCAGCCAGGTCGGTTCGTCCTCATTGGCAGCATTGCGTTTCAGGAATGCCGACGTCAGACGTGGCAGCTTGAAGAGTTCGAGCACCAGATAGACCAGGAAGAACACGTTGGCACAGGCCTGCAGCGCCACATGAGGCTCAAGCCACACAACAACGGACAGTGCGATGATCGCGCAAGTCGCGGCGACGAAGAATGTCCCATAGCGCCGATGCAGGATCGATTTCATGTCGGCATGGATATCACGGGGCCCATGAAGGCCGCGACCCATATCGGAGCTTCCAGGCGAGGGGACCCTCAGCTTTCAGCGGCTCTGAGTGCCCTGCGCACAGCCTGGTCGAGCGCAGACAGGAACGCCGAGCGGTCGCGCGGTGTAAAACCCGCATTGTATCCCTTGCTCTCGCCGGTTTCGCGCAGATGCTGCTTTAAATCGCGCATGGCCATCGCCATGCCGATGCTTTCGGTGGTGAAAGGCTTTCCGGTCATCCCGATGACATGCGCGCCGAGCGCCACGGTGCGGGCGGCGAGCGGAATGTCTGCGGTGATGACGATGTCGTTGGCCTTTGCATTTTCGACGATCCAGTCGTCGGCGGCGTCTGCACTTTTCGGCACAACGACGTTGCGGATCATCGGGTCGCGCGATGGCCTGAGCCCGCCATTCGAGACGAAGGTCACGACAAGGCCGTGCCTTTCGGCCACCTTGATCGCCTCGTCCTTGACCGGGCACGCATCGGCGTCGACATAGACCTGCGGAGGCTCCACCGGCGTCACCGCAGCCGGATAAGCTGGAGGCACATCAGGACAGCCGCTTTCTGGCCAGTGCGGCGCCGGCGCCAAGTGCCGTGAGCTTGGCCGAGGCAATGTCACGCGTCAGCGGCGCCATGCCGCAATTCGTACAGGGATAGATCCGCGCGGCGTCGGCGTGCTTCAGCGCCTCGTCAATGGTTGCCGACACCTGTTCCGGTGTCTCTACCGCATTCGTCGCCACGTCGATGACGCCGACAAGCAGATCCTTGTCCGGCAACAGCGAGATCAGCGAGATCGGCACGTGTGAGCCGGCGCATTCCAGCGACACCTGCTGGATCGACGATGCGTTGAGTGGCGGGAATATCTCCTCGTACTGCCGCCATTCCGCGCCCAATGTCTGCTTCCAGGCCATGTTGGCATCAATGCCGTAGCCGTAGCAGATATGCACCGCCGTGGTGCAGGTCAGGCCGCGCGCTGCGCGTTCCAGAGCCTCGATACCCCACTCCTTGACGTCGTCGGTGAAGACGTTGAATGCCGGTTCGTCGAACTGGATCGTATCGACGCCGGCTGCCTGCAACTCATGCGCCTCCTCGTTGAGTATATCGGCGAACGCCATAGCCATGTCGGCGCGGCGGCCGAAATGGCCATCGGCGAGCGTGTCGCAGATGGTCATCGGGCCGGGCAGGGTGAATTTCAGCCGCTTCTTCGCGTGGATCCGGCAGAACGCCGCCTCTTCGCGATGCACCGGACGCGAGCGCTTCGGCACGCCGGTGACGGTCGGCACGTCTACAACGTATCGGTTGTTGCGGATGCCCATCTTGGTCTTGAGGTCCCAGTCGATGCCCTCGACGGTCTCCAGGAAGCCATGCACGAAATGCGTCCGGAACTGCTCGCCGTCGGTGACGATCTCGACGCCGGCATCTTCCTGCAGCTTGATCCAGATGAGCGCCGCATCGCGCTTGGCCTGGTCGAGCTCCGCGCCTGATAGCATCCATTTGGGCCAAAGCTTGCCGGTCTCGGCCAGCCATGAAGGTTTTGGCAGGCTACCTGCCAGGGTTGGCGGAAAAAGCATGGCGATACCTCGATTGCACGGCTACCCGACTAGTCGAGATCAAGTCCGGCGTCCAGTTGGACCGGCCGGTGGCCTCGTCGGTTCCGCCTCGCCAGACGCCGTTTCGACCGCCCATGCGCAGACCCATCTAGGCCTGCCCTGAGAGCGATCAGCGTCATGCTCAGCCCGCCAACTGGCAGCGCACCAGGGATGACTGGCCCACTCCGTCTTCAAAACCGATCTGCAGCTGATCGGTGGAAGGCATGGTCAGGGTTATCTGGCGCTGCTCTGTCTCGCCCTCGGCAATGCAGGAGGCGGCGAGCGTGGTGCTGCCATCCACGAGCGGCGCGCCCTGCATGTTGCACACGCTTTCGTAACGGCGAATGGTTGTGGGCGTAATCACTGCCATCTGCTCCACCGGCTCCTGATCGATCCGAGCGCACTGTGCCGCGTCGCCGGCCCATACACCGACATAATCCGGCCCGACGCCAGCCGGCCGTGCACGCGCGGCAGCCTTGGTATCCGCATTGAGAAGGTCGACGGAGGACAGGCGCGCCTGCGAGTCGCCGGTTTCGACATCGACCTCCGTCTGCGATTCTTCTATGCGGCGGTTGAGCTCCGCAGTGGCGTCGCGAATATCGGCGGCCGTTTTGTCCGCAGCATCCTTGGCGATGCGAGCAACTTCGCGTGTCAGTTCACCGGCCGTCTCCAGCGCCGGTCCTGCGTCGTCCAGCGCGCGGGACGCCGCCTCGCGGCCCTGGTCGAACAGTGTGCCGGCCCCCTCGGTGATCGAACGGGCGCCTTCACGAACCTGATCGAGTGCCTGGTCGCGTTCTGCCTGCTTGGCCGTCTCCTCTGGCGTCGGGCTTGAAGCCGTCGGTGCGTCCACCGCGGGCGTTGACGCTTCTTCGTCGCTGCAAGCGGCCAAGGTCAGCACGATGGTGCTTGCAAGCAGGGCTCTTGTAAGGTGTTTCATATTCGCTCCCGGGAATTCGGCCATGGTTGGCGTCATCCCGGGGCAAATGCGCGTGTTTGAAGCGAGTTCCGTGATTCCTCAATAAATCACGACGCTTCGGATGGACTCGCCGGCGTGCATGAGGTCGAAACCCTTGTTGATGTCTTCCAAAGGCATGGTGTGGGTGATCATAGGATCGATCTGGATCTTGCCCTCCATGTACCAATCAACGATCTTTGGCACGTCGGTGCGGCCGCGCGCGCCGCCGAAGGCGGTGCCCATCCAGCTTCGTCCAGTGACCAGCTGGAAAGGCCGTGTCGAGATTTCCTGACCCGCGCCAGCAACGCCGATCACTATCGACTTGCCCCATCCCCGGTGAGACGATTCAAGGGCTTGGCGCATGACCTTCGTGTTTCCGGTGCAATCGAACGTGTAGTCGGCACCACCGATCTGGTCTGCGCCGCGCTTGGTCATGTTGACGAGGTGCGCGACGATATCGCCGTCGATCTCCTTCGGATTGACGAAGTGCGTCATGCCGAAGCGCTCGCCCCATTCCTTCTTGGAATTGTTGAGGTCCACGCCGATGATCATGTCGGCGCCGGCAAGCCTGAGGCCCTGGATCACGTTTAGGCCGATGCCGCCCAGACCGAACACCACGGCTGTCGCCCCAACCTCGACCTTGGCCGTGTTGATCACCGCGCCGACGCCGGTGGTCACGCCGCAGCCGATGTAGCAGATCTTGTCGAAGGGCGCGTCCGGATTGACCTTGGCCACCGCTATCTCGGGCAGCACGGTAAAGTTCGAGAAGGTCGAGCAGCCCATGTAGTGAAAGATCTTGTCCTTGCCGAGCGAGAAGCGCGAAGTGCTGTCTGGCATCAGGCCCTGGCCCTGCGTGGCGCGGATCGCCGTGCACAGATTGGTCTTGCGCGACAGGCAGGACGGGCACTGCCGGCACTCCGGCGTGTAGAGCGGAATGACGTGGTCGCCCTTCTTCACGCTGGTGACGCCCGGACCGACATCGACCACCACGCCGGCGCCTTCATGGCCCAGAATGGCCGGAAAAATGCCTTCCGGATCAGCGCCCGACAGGGTGAATTCATCGGTATGGCAGATACCTGTCGCCATGATCTCGACCAGGACTTCGCCAGCCTTCGGGCCTTCGAGGTCGACCTCCATGATCTCAAGCGGTTTTCCTGCGGCAACGGCGACGGCGGCACGGGTCTTCATTCGGTGATTCTCCTATTTTTCTCGATTTGAGCGCTGTTTCCGCCCGGGGCAACCACTTTTGCCCCCTGTCTATCGAAATCACGCTGCCGCAGCGCCTTGTAGGCCCTGAACGGCGATGAAATCTGCAGGCGGCTTCACTTTTCGCCGCGCATAGCCAACAATGAGTGATCATATGCGCCTGTCCAGTGTTTCGGGAATTCCATGGCAATCCTACCTCCTCTGAGAGCATTGCACGTCTTCGAAGTAGTCGGGCGTGTTGGGAGCGTGACAAGAGCAGCAGAGGAACTCCACGTGTCGCCGGGGGCAGTAAGCCAGCAGATCAAGACTCTCGAGAACTCACTTGAAACCCGGCTCATCGAACGCAAGGGCAGCGGCATAGCTCTCACAAAAGTCGGGGCCGCCTTTCACAAATCCGTGGCCAAAGCATTTGGCGATCTGCTGAACGCACGAAGCGAGATCATCGACAAACCGAAATCCGAGGCGCTTATCATCAGTGCCCTGCCGCTTTTCGCCAGCCGCTGGCTGTCGCCCAGAATGTTCGCCTGGCAGACCTCCCACCCGAACGTCAACCTTCATCTGGAAGGCTCTGTCACGGAACCGGCGCTTTCCGACCGTTCTTTTGATTTTCGCATCACATACGCGGACAAGACACATCTATTCGACAGTTCCGTTCCCTTGTTCACAGACAGTCTCTGCCCGGTTTGTAGCCCTGCGTTGATAGACAAGGAGCGGCCTTTGAACAAACCCGCAGACTTGCTCTCGTATAGATTGCTGACGATAGATTGGAGTCCGTTTTTGTCACAGCCGCCCAGCTGGGAAGACTGGTTTAAGCTGGTGAATGTCGATGGCACACACATCCCGCACTTCTTCGTCGTGTCGTTGTCAAGTCTGGCACTTGAGGCCGCCATTCAAGGTCGAGGAATCGTGCTGGCGCAGCGTGCGATGGTTGAGGATGAACTTGCCAGCGGGCGCCTGGTCGCCCCTTTTCCTGATATGCTCAGACTGACTTCGCCCTACATTCTGGGCTGGAGGAAGTCGGTATTCAAGAAGGCGGGCGCCGGTGAGTTCCATCGCTGGCTTGTCGGGCTGGCCCGCAAGCAGGAAGGCGCTGTGCCGGCGCCGTCTGAGTTTGTCTCTACTTGAGGACCTCGATCTTGCCCGCGGCTATCTTGGCGAAATATACATTCGGCCTGCTTTGTGCACTTTCGGATCCTTCGGGTCCCGACTTGTCGAATGAAACTGAGCCGTTCAGGGCGTCAACTTCTGTATCCCACAACGCTTTGCGGATCGCTTCCGGCTCGGCCGAACCAGCCTTTTCTATGGCTGCGGCGATAACCTGGATGCCGTCATAGCCACGAAAGCTCTCTGTAAGGCCAGCGAAGTCGAACCCTTTGGTCTTCCATGCCTCTATGAAGCTGCGGGTCTTGGCAGGGAATGCGGTGCTGTCGGGATCCCAAGGGGCAAAGAAGACAAGGTGAACGGTGTTTTCGGCAGCGCTGCCGGCCTGCGCGACAAGCTGGTCGGGATTCTGCGAACCGCCTGTCGTGATGATCTGCTTGTTTATTCCCAGTGCCGCTGCCTGTTTCAGCACGAGTGTCAGTTGTTCGACTGCTGTGGTGACGATGAGGGTGTCAGCGTCAGACGATTTGAGCTTTGAGAGTTGTGCACTCATGTCTTGCGCGGCCTGATCCATCAGCTCGATATTGCCCACCTCGATGGAGTGTTCCTTTAGCATCTTGCCGAACTGGTTGACGGTGTTGAGCCCCCAGTCATTGTTGATCGCCAGGAAATCGACCTTTTTCATGGGGAACTGGTCGAGTTTTTCTTCGAAGCCCGCGGCCTCTATGACCTGGGTAGCGGCGATGCGGAATACAAATGGGTTCCCGCTTTCGGTGATCTTGTTTGCGCCCGAAGTCTCGACGACCATAGGCACCTGATACTGCATCAGTTTTGGCATCGCTGCGAGTGTGAGGCTCGAGCCCCATGCACCTAGGATGACAGGAACCTCGTCACGTACGATCAGCTTTTCTGTGACGCTTGCGGCTTCAGTCGGGTTGCTCTTGTTGTCCTCGACAATCAGCTTGAGGAGCCTTCCGCCCAAAACTCCCCCGCCTGCATTGATTTCGTCAATGGCAATGCGCGCGCCATCGGTCACATACGTGCCAGATGCGGCGAACGGCCCAGTGAGCGGCATGTTCACGCCGATGGGAACATCTTCGCCGGCGTGAGAGTTGGCAGTGGCAACGCCGATGATGCCGCAAACCGCGATCAATGTGCGTATGAATGCCTTGCTATCTTTCATCACGTTCTCCTCATTGTTGTTGTTCGGTTGTTGTATATTTTCTGGGGTGTGGTCGACTTCACAGATCGAGGACGAGGGTGTCGGTTCTGGAGCGCGAAACACACGGAAGAACCACGTTTCCGGCTTCGCGCTGGCGGTCGTCGAGAATGTCGTCGAGGTGCTCGGGCGTGCCGGCGATCACATTGACCAGACAAGTGCCGCAAATGCCGGCCCGGCAGGAATTGGAGATCACACATCCGGCGTCCTCCAGGACGCCAAGCAACGTTCGGTCAGCGGGCACTCGGACACGCTTTCCTGAACGGGCGAGCTCGACTTCGAATTCACCAGGATCGAAGGGAGTCGGACGCGCCGAAGCCGCAAATCTTTCCCTGCGTAGCGTCCCGTCAGGCCAAGATCGGCAACGGTTTTCGACAGCCGCTATGAGGGGTTCTGGCCCACAGCAGTAGACTATTTGCCCCGGCTCATGGCTTGGTAGGTAGGCGTCGAGGTCAAGGAGTCCGCATTCGTCTTCCGGGCAGACGTCGATCACTCCGCCGGTCAGTTGTCTTATCTCATCAAGGAACGCCATCGATCTGAGGCTGCGCCCCCCATACAGCAGGCGCCATCGTGCGTTCGAAGCCGAGAGATGTGCCAGCATCGGCAGTATCGGCGTGATGCCTATGCCGCCGGCGATAAAGAGATATTGATTTGCAGATTCCAGCGAAAAATTGTTGCGGGGCCCGACGACTACAATCTTATCACCGGCTTGCAGCCTAGTGTGAATGTACTCCGAGCCGCCCCGGCTTTCCGGTACGCGCAGAATCCCTATGCGCCATTGAGATCGATCAGACGGATCGCCGCAAAGCGAGTATTGCCGTGTCAGACCGATCGGCAGGACAATGTCGATATGGGCGCCCGGGGTCCACGCTGGCAGGTCGCCACCCGTTTCACTGGTCAAGATGAGTGTGACGACACCGTCTGCCGCGCGCTCCAACCTCTCTACACGCAAAATGTGCTGATCAGGACTATCTTGCATGGGATTGACGGCTCCATCGGTCATTTCAAACGGCCTTTCGGGATTGACGGGCAAAGCCAAGCCGGCTCCGTCAGGAGACGGAGTCCGGACTCGTCGCAAAGCGGGCTAGGCGGCTCGCATGGTTGCGGCAACAACCTCGGGGGTAAAGGACTTCCATGCGATCTCGCGCATGCCGCGCATGGCGCGAAGGATTTCGTCGCGATCCTCGTCGGTTTCTGCGTAGGTTGACAGAATTTGACGTCCAAGCCCGGTGTGGAATTTTTCGTCTATCTCGATCTGTTTGTAGATCCTCACCACGTCGGAATGTCCGTGGCGTTCGGCTCCGACGAAAGTCGGCTCAAAACTTCCTGAAGCCGATGTTTCGGAAACGTACCATGCAGCAATGGCAGCGAGATGGTGCCGATCCATGCACTCCCATAGAAAGTTGCTCCATGGCACAGCCGCGGTCGGAACCGAGGTTGGCACAATACCTCCCAGCGACTCGACGGCCTTGCCGAGGGCCTCGTAGTGCTCGGCCTCCTGGAAGGACTGCTTCGCCAGCAGTGTTATGTGCTTGCGCTGAAGCCGCATTCCGTAGCGACGAATTTGCTCGTTGAGCAAGAACACATAGTCAATTTCTCGCCAGCAACGGGTCTCAAGCCAAGACGCCAGAACCAATTGATTGGGGTTCTCTGAATATTTGTCAAAGAATGATTTTGTCGCGTCTCGGGTAATTTGTTCAACACTTATGAGAATTTCATCAATTTCGGATTCGATCTCTCTAAGACCAGAGCCTCCGCGGACTTTCTTTGTATCAAGCATAGAACTATTCTCCCTGTCGAATGCCTCTGATCAGACTTCGCAAGCAGTTTGGAGTCAACGAAGATTGCTTTTAGAAATCTTGGTTTCGGTTTTAGCTGCGCTAAAGAGTCGAATCTGCCCGAGGGATAGTTCAGCGACTCTGATTCAGATTTCTGGGAGATGATATCGCAGTGGGACTGCCCCGCCGCAGGCCGTCACGGTGCCGGCATGCTGGCCTCAAAATCGTGGCGGCTTGAGCCGTCCCGTACGAGCGACTAAGACGGGACGGACCGCAGGGGAAGTCGTACGCCATGTTCAAGAAAATCCTGATCGCAAATCGCGGAGAGATCGCCTGCCGCGTGATCAAGACGGCGAAAAGGATGGGAATCGCGACGGTCGCCGTCTATTCGGACGCTGACCGCGACGCCGTCCATGTCGAGATGGCCGACGAGGCGATCCATATCGGGCGGTCGGCCGCGGCAGAGAGCTATCTGGTGCCGGAAAAGATCATCCAGGCCTGCCGGGATACCGGTGCCGAGGCCGTGCACCCCGGTTATGGTTTCCTGTCGGAACGCGCCTCCTTCTGCGAAGCGCTAGAGGCCGAAGGGATCGTCTTCATCGGCCCCAGGCCTAAAGCCATTCGCGCCATGGGCGACAAGATCGAATCGAAGAAATTCGCCAACGCCGCCAAGGTCAGCACCGTGCCGGGATGGCTTGGCGTCATCGAGAATGCCGAGCACGCGGAAAACATCGCCGGAGAGATCGGCTATCCGGTGATGATCAAGGCCTCGGCCGGCGGCGGAGGCAAGGGCATGCGCATTGCCTGGAACGCGAGCGAGGTGCGCGACGGATTCGAGCGTGCCAGTTCGGAAGCCAAGAGTTCGTTCGGCGATGATCGCCTGTTTATCGAGAAATTCATCGTCGATCCACGCCATATCGAGATTCAGGTGCTGGGCGACGCGCACGGCAACTGCATCTATCTCGGTGAGCGCGAATGTTCGATCCAGCGACGAAACCAGAAGGTTGTCGAGGAGGCGCCGTCCTCGTTTCTGGATGCGGCGACGCGCATGGCGATGGGCGAGCAGTCAGTGGCGCTCGCGAAGGCTGTCGACTACCAGAGTGCTGGTACGGTCGAGTTCATCGTGGACTCGCAGAAAAACTTCTACTTCCTTGAAATGAATACGCGATTGCAAGTCGAGCATCCTGTCACGGAGCTGATCACCGACATTGATCTTGTCGAGCAGATGATACGCGTGGCGTATGGCGAGAAACTGGCCATCGCTCAATCCGACGTCCAACTGACCGGCTGGGCGGTCGAAAGCCGCCTCTACGCCGAAGACCCGTATCGCAGCTTCCTGCCATCGATTGGCAGGCTGACCAGATATCGCCCACCCACGGAGGGCAGGGTCGGCGATGTCGTTATCCGCAACGACACGGGCGTCACCGAAGGGTCGGAGATTTCGATATTCTACGATCCGATGATCGCCAAGCTGTGCACCTGGGCGCCGTCGCGGGAAGCCGCCATCGACGCCATGTCGGACGCGCTCGACAGCTTTGTCGTCGACGGCATCCAGCACAACATGCCGTTTCTTGCGGCGTTGATGCGCCATCCGCGCTGGCGCTCGGGTGACATTTCGACGAGCTTTATTGCGGAGGAGTATCCCGACGGCTTCGCGCCAATTGTGCCGGACGAGGGGGACAAGGCGGTGCTGGCGGCGGTGGCGACCGCCGTCGAACTGGTTCGTCGCGATCGCCTTGATCTGTTGAGTGGCCGGCTCGCGCCACATTCCGGCGCCACCAGGTCCGACTGGGTCGCCCGGATCGGGGACGATTACCTCCCGGTTGCAGTTGGCGGCGGAGTCTCTCTGTCTCCGTTCAGCGGCGCGGTGAAGGTGAATGGCGGCGAGCCGGTGGCTGTCGCTTCCGACTGGCGCTCGGGCGATGCCGTCTGGCACGGAGAGATCGGGGGCCGGAAGATATCGGCCCAGATACGCCCCCGGCTCAACGGCATCCGCATCGCCTGGCAGGGCATGTCTGTCGATGCATCCGTCATGCTGCCTGGCGTTGCCGCACTCGAACGACTGATGCCGAAGAAGTCGCCACCGGATACGTCGAAGCTGCTGCTTTGCCCGATGCCCGGTCTTGTGGTGTCTATCGCCGTTTGTGAGGGCCAGGAGATCAAGGCCGGCGAGACCTTGGCTATTGTGGAAGCGATGAAGATGGAAAACGTCTTGCGTGCCGACCGCGACCTGACGGTCCAATCGATCAATGCCAAACCGGGAGACAGCCTGGCTGTCGATGCGGTTATCATGGAGTTCGCGTGACCTCACAAATCCTGCGCCCAGCTGTTCTGTTCGACCTGGATGGCACGCTCACGGACCCGTTCGTGGGGATTACGAGTTCGCTTCAGTACGTGCTTGAGAAACTCGGCCGTGCCGTCCCCAAAGCGGTCGACCTCAGCTGGTGCATAGGTCCGCCGATCCAGTCCAATATCGCAAAACTTCTCGAAACCGACGATCCTGCGAAAGTTCAGGAAGGCGTACTTCTTTACCGCGAGCGCTATTCGGACACAGGAAAATTCGAGAATGAGCTGATTGACGGAATACCGCAGGCGCTATCCCAGCTGCTCGACGGCGGGATCTACCTGTCGGTGGCAACCTCCAAGTTGAAGACCTATGCCGGCGAGATTATCGATCACTTTGGCCTCAGGCAGTATTTCGACGTGGTGCACGGATCGGAGCTTGATGGTACCAACTCGGTGAAGGCCGATCTCATCGCCCACATTCTGGCAACCGAGAAACTCGAAGCCGGTCAGGCGGTGATGGTGGGTGACAGGTCTCATGATATCGTTGGGGCGCTTGCCAATGACGTCGCCTCTGTCGGTGTGCTTTGGGGATACGGCGACCGCGACGAGTTGGAGCAAGCAGGCGCTACCCGCATAGCGACAAACCCAGCCGATCTTTGGCAGCTCATACGCCAGGCACGCGATGGGACGCCGGCCGCCTGACAGGAAGACGGGCCAGTTTCCTGAGGAACGATGACATTGGCCCTTCGGCTGGGAGCCGGAATCGGATAGCTTGGAGTGTCTGGCAAGGCGGCTCCCGAGGAATAGAACGTTAAATGGCAAGTGACAGGCCCTCGCGCGATCCACTCCGAAGGGAGGCGATGATGAAGGCGGCTATTCCGCCTGTTCCGGCGCGGCCCTTCGTGCATCTGCGCGTCCATTCGGCCTATTCGCTGCTCGAGGGCGCGCTGCCGCTCACCAAGATCATTGCCCATGCGGTCAAGGACTGCGCGCCGGCAATCGCGGTGACCGACACCAACAATCTGTTCGGTGCACTGGAGTTTGCCCAGAAGGCGACCAAGGACGGCATCCAGCCGATCATCGGCTGTCAGCTCGATGTTGCGTTCGGTGACGAGAACTATGATTCCAACCGCAGCTACCAGAAACGGCAGGAGGTCGAGCGCTACCCGCTCGTGCTGATCGCGGCCAATGAGGTCGGCTACGGCAATCTGGTCAGGCTGGTCAGCCGCGCCTATCTCGAAAACACCCCCGGCGAAGCCGTCAATGTGACGCTCGCCTGGCTGGCCGAGCGCCCCGGCGGGCTGATCTGTCTGACGGGCGGTCCGCGCGGGCCGGTCGGTTCAGCGATCAAGGCAGGCCACGCGGAACTGGCCGAGTCACGCCTGGCAACGCTCAAGCGAATATTCGGCGACCGGCTCTACGTCGAGATCGAACGAGTTGCCGGCTACGACAGGACGATCGAGGCCAAGTCCATCGATCTTGCCTATCTGCACGAACTGCCACTGGTCGCCACCAATGAAGGGTTCTTTCCGGCGCGCGAGGACTACGAGGCGCATGACGCCCTGATTGCCATCGCCGAAAGCTCGGTGGTTGCGGCCGATAACCGCCGGCGGCTGTCGCCGGACAATTTTCTCAAGAGCCAGGCCGAGATGGCAGCGCTGTTTGCCGATTTGCCTGAAGCGATCGACAATACGGTCGAGATTGCACGGCGCTGCAGCTATTATCCCAGGAACCGCAATCCGATCCTGCCGCGCTTCGCCGGCGGCGACGTCGACAACGAGGACGACGCCGTTCGGGCAGAGGCAGAGGAACTGGCGCGTCAGGCTCATGCCGGGCTGGACTATCGGCTGGCCACATTCGGCACGTCTCCGGGCTTTACGCCCGAGCAGTACCGCGAGCGCCTCGATTTCGAGCTCGGCATCATCGCCAAGATGAAGTATCCGGGCTACTTCCTGATCGTTGCCGACTTCATCAAATGGGCCAAGTCCAACGGGATCCCCGTCGGACCTGGCCGTGGCTCCGGCGCCGGCTCGCTCGTTGCCTACGCAACGACCATCACCGACATTGACCCGCTGCGCTTTTCGCTGCTCTTCGAGCGTTTTCTCAACCCGGACCGCGTCTCGATGCCCGACTTCGACATCGATTTCTGCCAGGACCGCCGCGAGGAGGTCATCCGCTACGTGCAAGGCAAGTACGGACGCGAGCAGGTCGGGCAGATCATCACCTTCGGAACGCTGCAGGCCCGTGCCGTGCTGCGCGACGTCGGGCGCGTGCTGCAGATGCCCTACGGCCAGGTCGACCGGCTGTGCAAGATGGTGCCGGCCAACCCTGCCAACCCGGTGACCCTTGGCCAGGCCATCGAGACCGAGCCGCGTTTTGCCGAGGAGGCCGAGCGCGAGCCGATCGTCCAGACCCTGCTCGACATGGCGCAGAAGCTTGAAGGCCTGTACCGGCATGCCTCGACCCATGCGGCGGGTATCGTCATTGGCGACCGCCCGTTGTCCGAACTCGTGCCGATGTACCGAGACCCGCGCTCAGACATGCCGGTCACCCAGTTCAACATGAAATATGTCGAGCAGGCCGGGCTGGTGAAATTCGACTTTCTCGGCCTGAAAACGCTGACCGTGCTCGAGCGGGCCGTGCGCCTGATCGCGCGGCGCGGCGTCGACATCGACCTCGCCAAGATTCCGCTCGACGATGCCGAGACTTACGGCATGCTGTCTCGCGGCGAGGTGGTCGGCATATTCCAGGTGGAAAGTGCCGGCATGCGCAAGGCGCTGGTCGGCATGCGGCCCGACTGCATCGAGGACATCATTGCGCTGGTCGCGCTCTACCGGCCGGGTCCGATGGAAAACATCCCGACCTACAATGCGCGCAAGCACAATGAGGAGGAGATCGCCTCGATCCACCCCAAGATCGATCATCTGCTGGCCGAGACGCAGGGCGTCATCGTCTAACAGGAACAGGTGATGCAGATCGCCCAGGAACTCGCCGGCTATACGCTCGGCCAGGCCGATCTGTTGCGCCGCGCCATGGGCAAGAAGATCCGCGCCGAGATGGAGCAGCAACGCGGCATATTCGTCGCCGGCGCCGTCGAGCGCGGCGTTAACAAGCCGCAGGCCGACTTCATCTTCGATCTGCTGGCCAAGTTCGCCGACTACGGTTTCAACAAGTCGCACGCCGCAGCCTATGCGGTGGTGTCCTACCAGACCGCCTATCTGAAGGCGCATCATCCGGTCGAGTTCCTCGCCGCCTCGATGACGCTCGATATGGGTAACACCGACAAGCTCGCCGATTTCAGGCAGGACGCGCTGCGGCTGGGGATCGAGGTCGTTGCACCGTCGGTCCAGACCAGTTTCCGCGACTTTGAGGTCGGCGAGGGGCGTATCTTCTACTCGCTAGCCGCACTCAAAGGCGTCGGCGATGCTGCGGTCGAACACATTGTCGAGATGCGCCGCGACGGCACATTCAAGAGCCTAGCCGAATTCTGCGAGCGCATTGATCCGCGCATCGTCGGCAAGCGCGTTTTCGAAAGCCTGATCATGGCCGGCGCCTTTGACTGCTTCGGCCACGACCGCGCTTCGATGATGGCCGGTGTCGAGCGCATGATGGGGCTCGCGGCCCTTGCCCGGCAGAACGCCACGTCGGGCCAGACCGATATATTCGGCGCTTCGCTGGGCAGCCAGTCGGAGGCGCTGAACCTGCCACCGGCCGAGGCATGGCTGCCGGCCGAAAAACTTCACCGCGAATTTCAGGTGGTCGGCTTCTACCTCTCGGCGCATCCGCTCGACGAATACAAGTCGGCGCTGCGGAAGATGCGCGTGCAGACCTCGACCGAGTTCACCGCTGCGGTGAAGCAGGGCGCGACAGCCGGGCGCCTGGCCGGAACCGTCACCTCCAAACAGGAGCGCAAGACCCGCACCGGCAACAAGATGGGTGTCGTCATGTTTTCCGACGAGACGGGCCAGTTCGAGGCCGTTCTGTTTTCGGAAGGTCTCGCGCAATACCGGGACCTGCTGGAGCCCGGCAAATCGCTGGTCATCACCGTTCAGGCCGAGGATCGCCCCGAAGGCGTCAACATGCGCATCCAGACGGTGCATTCGCTGGAAGACATGGCGAGCCAGGTGCAGAAGGCGCTGCGCATCTATGTGCGCGATTCCGCTCCCGTGGGAACGCTTGCCGGGCAGCTGACGGTCAAGGGCGAGGGGCAGGTCAGCTTTGTCGTCATCAAGGATGATGCTCAGGGCGAGGTCGAGATCGGCTTGCCTGACCGCTACCGGATTTCACCGCAGATCGCTTCGGCGATGCGCGCTGTACCGGGCGTCGTCGAGGTGGAACTGGTCTGAAAGAGGCAACTTGCCCTGCGCGCTAGGGTCGGGCAGGAACAGGCCGCTACTGCAAGGGGCGCACCATGGCAAGCAAATCGGGCGGCGGCAATGCCGACCAGGAATTGGAGGGCATTGTGTGGCTGCGCGACCGCCTGCGCAGGCTCTATCATGGGCGAACGCCCGCGGCATACCGGTTCCAGATCGTGGTCATCATCATCGATCTCGCCATTATCGGCTTCTTCATCGCCTCGCCGATCCTGACCGATTCCCGATCCTTCCTGTGGATCGACTATTCCGTCGCGGCGCTGGTCGCACTCGATATCGTGGCGCGGCTGCTGGCCTCTACCGACATGCTGAGGCTTCTCAGGCAGCCGACCTCCTGGGTCGACATCTTTATCCTGACGACACTGCTGTTTCCCCAGGCGCTTGCCAATCTGGGCTTCCTGCGCATCCTCAGGCTCTGGTCCCTGTCTCGCAGTCATGTGTTGTGGAGGCCGCTCAAGCGGCGGGGCCTCAATGCCTGGCGCGAGCCGATCGTCGCCATCGTGAATCTTGTCACCTTCCTCTTCATCATAACCGGGTTCGTCTACACGTTCTTCTTCAGCAACGGCGCCGGCATCCATGGCTACGTGGACGCGCTCTATTTCACCGTGGCGACGATCACCACCACCGGGTTCGGCGACATCGTTCTCCCCGGCATAGCCGGCAAGCTGACGGCGATCGTGACGATGATCGTCGGCATTTCGCTGTTCGTTAAACTTGCACAGGCCGTGTTCAGGCCGAACAAGGTTTTCTATGAATGCCCGCAATGCGCGTTGCAACGGCACGAACCCGACGCCGTGCATTGCAAGGCTTGCGGGAACCTGCTGCAGATTCCGGACGACGGCGACTGAAGCGCGCCGTCAGGAAGCCGCGATTTCTGCGGGCTTTGGCTTGCGCCGCTGAAGGTTAAGCAGATTGCCACCCAGGATGAGCGCCGCGCCAAGCGCCGTGTAGAGGTCGATACCTTCGCTGTAGAGCAGCCATCCGATCAGCGCCGACAAAGGCACGCGCAGAAAGTCAATCGGCATCACGGCAGTCGCGTCGGCCAGACTGAGTGCCCGCGCCATGCAGAAATGTGAAGACATGCCCGTGAAGGAGATCAGCACGATCCACGGCCACAGGGCGATGGGAGGGTTCTTCCAGGTTTCGATTGCCGGAACGAGGCCGATGACGGACTGGATGATGAGCATCCAGAAGATGATGCGCACGACGCTTTCGGTCCGCGTCAATGATTTGACCATCACCACCGAGATGCCGAAGGCGACCGCGCCTGCCAGCATGATGATATGGCCGGGGTCCACACGCTCGACACCGGGGCGAACGATGACCACCACACCGATGATGCCAAGCGCTATGGCTGCGATCCTGGCGCGGCTCAGACGCTCGCCCAGGAAAATGACGGCCAGCATGGCGGTCCAGATCGGCGTCGTGAACTCGATCGAAATCAGTTCGGCCAACGGGATCAGCGTCAACGCATAAAGCCAGGCGTACTGGCCGGCATAATGAACGACGTTGCGGCCGATATGCTGCAATGGCCTCCGGGTGCGCATCGTAGAAATTCCGCCCTCCCTGAAGACGAGGGGGAGCAGGATGAAAATGCCGATGATCGAGCGCATCTCCATGACCTGGAAGACATCAAGCGTCGACGTCGTGGCTCGGCCGGCCACCGCCATCACGAGGAAGGATGCTATCGAGCCGAGCATCCAGAATAACGCTTTGATGTTCGCTTGCAGGGGTGCCATCCCGCTCTGTCGCAATCGCTGACGGCAATGGCAACCGCTACGCTGGTCATTTCGATAGGCCAGACGCTCAGCATTGAAGTCCGGTCAATGGCTGCGCTCAATTGTCGCGCCTGTGCAACCTGAGGCAGTGCAGAAGCGTACCTTGTGCAAGCTCCAGTCGGAATTCCCGCTTCTCCTCAAAGGGTAAACACCATGATCAATCACATCGCAAAATCCGCCGCTTTAGCTGGCGCCCTCGTCCTCTCAGGCTTCGGCGCACATGCCAGCGAGGCAGATTTTCTTGGGTCGCTGGATGGCAAATGGGCCGGCAGCGGGACAGTCAAAGTGCGCACCAATGCGTCCCCGATCAAGGTCAACTGCAAGTTCGACTCCGATGCACGCGGATCTGCGCTGTCGCTCGACGGCAACTGTCGCGGCCTGCTGGTGATTTCGCGAGCCATCAAGGCCGACCTGAAGGCCAACGGCGGCAGCTATGCGGGCTCCTACATCGGTGCTGGTACAGGCACGGCGGGGCTAAAAGGCAAAAGAAGTGGCAACGACATCAACCTCGGCATCGTTTGGGCCAAGGAAGTCAATGGCGACCGCAACGCCGTCATGACGGTGAAGAAAGTCGGTTCCAACGGCATGAGCCTCACGACAGTCGACGTCGATCCGGAATCCGGCAAGTCTGTCGTCACCAGCCAGATCAACCTCAAACGCCTCTGAAGCTTCCCGGCCGCTTATTGGTGGCCGGCTATCTCTCCACGTCGTCGGGCGGATGCGCATTACGGCCCTTGCCGAATGTGTAGCCCGTCTCGACGGCGCTTTTCCCAAACTTTGCGCGCAATCTGTCGATGGCCCCTTCTGCCAGGGCGCGCTTGCCTGAATTGAGGTCGACAAGATCGGGCGGATCGGCCTTTTCGGGGGTGGAGAGGTCGCTGACCCCGATGCCGATCAAGCGGTATCTGGTGCCATCAGTTTCCTTCGCCAAAAGGTGCAGGCCGGTCTGGAAGATACGGTCGGCGAGCCGTGTCGGATCGCCAAGTTTCAGGTTGCGGGTTCGCGTCTTGAAGTCCTGGGTCTTCAGCTTGAGGACGACCGTCTGGCCGGCGATCCCGGATTTTTTCAGCCGCGCGGAGACCTTCTCGGATAATGCCCGAAGGACCGGGACAAGATCGGCGGGAGACGCAAGGTCGACGTCGAACGTCGTCTCGGCCGAAACGCTCTTGGCGTCATGGTTGGCTTCGACCCGTCTCTCATCCTGTCCTCTCGACAGGTGATAAAGCCGATCTCCCATCACGCCGTAGCTGCGCATCAGGTCGGTGCGCGACATTTTCTGCAATTGCCCGATCATGCGTATGCCATCGCGCTCAAGCGTTGCCGCAAATGCCTTGCCAACTCCCCAGATCATCGTCACCGGCTGGGCAGCTAGAAATTCACGCGCCTCGGCCTCACCGATCACTGACAGCCCGCGCGGTTTGCGAAAGTCGGACGCAACCTTTGCAAGGAATTTGCAGTAGGACAGGCCGGCAGAAACCGTGATCCCGATCTCCTTCTCGACGTCCAGGGCAAATTTTGCCAGGACCATGGCCGGTGGCCTTGCATGCAGGCGCTCCGTGCCCGCCAGGTCGAGAAAGGCTTCGTCGATCGATATCGGTTCAACCAGTGGTGTCAGAGCCTGCATCATGGCTCGGACTTCCCGTCCGACACGGGCATATTTTTCCATGTCCGGTCTGACCACGATGGCCTCCGGGCATGCTTCCAGCGCCTTGAACATCGGCATTGCCGAGCGAACACCATGGATGCGTGCGATGTAGCAGGCGGTCGAAACAACGCCGCGCTTGCCACCGCCTATGATCACCGGCTTGTCTTTCAGCGCCGGGTTGTCGCGCTTTTCCACTGCCGCGTAGAACGCGTCACAGTCGATATGGGCGAGATGCAGCGAATAGAGTTCGCGATGACGCGCCAACCGCGGGCTGCCGCATCTGCTGCAACGGGCGGCTTCGCTCTGCTGCAAGCCAAGGCAATCACGGCAAAAACCATGTTGCGGATCGTTGACAGGCGTAGCCATCACTGCGAACATAAAGAGAACATACCAAATCTTATTGCAGCACGTCACCGTGAACAAGGCGGCATGTTGGAGGTTGCACATGCATGTTGTCATCCGTCCGCTGACGCCGGAGAAGTGGCCGGCCTTCGAGGATCTCTTCGGCAAGCAGGGTGCCTGCTATGGTTGCTGGTGCACACATTTCAGGCTGTCGCCTGCGGCGCGGCGCGAGAATGACCGGCTCCGCAACAAGCAGCATATCCGCAAACGCATCGAGGACGGTCCGCCGCCCGGTCTGCTCGCATTCGACGGCGAGGAAGCGGTCGGCTGGATGCAGATCGGACCGCGACACGATGTGCCCGAATTCAACAATGCCGGCAGGGGGTCTGCTCCCATCGACGCTTCCGATGCGGCCGATCCTGCTGTTTGGGTGATTTCCTGTTTCTTCTTGCGCAGCCGTGCACGCGGCAAGGGGCTCACTCACACAATGGTCGAGGAAGGGCTTCGATTTGCCAGGCAGGGTGGTGCGCGCTGGGTCGAGGCATGTCCGATGGACCAATCGAAGAGCGCGCGCTCGATCGGCCTTTTCGTCGGGTCGACCCGGGTATTCGAAAAGGCCGGCTTCTCCAGGATGGTCGAGCGCAAACCGGGCCGTCCCTTGATGCGCTATGTCTTGTAATCGATGCCGAGTGCCGCAGAAATCGTGATGGCGGCTTCGTTCCAGTCCTGCAAGGCAACCGCACCTTCAGGCAGCGATGGAACGAGCGCCCGCAATCCCTGGTGGCTCATCATATGGAACAGCGCCGCGTCCGGGACGGAGTCGGCAACGGACTGGAGATTGCGCGGAATGTCGTCGACGAAGGCGGCTGGCCTTGGGCTGGCGCCACGAATCTGTCTGACAGCAGGGCCTTTTGCTCCTTCCGTCGAAACCAGCGGGTAGGGCAGAGAGAAGCTGTCGAGCAATTGGCGCCGGATTGACCGGTGGCGATGCGGCATGGCTGAAAGAAGAACAATTTCTGCCTCGGCTGAAAGCAAGGCAAGCGTGGCCACGGCCCCCGGAACCGGCGACTGCCACGCGGCCTGGACCTCGAAGAAGGCAGTCATTTCCGCAGAGACCCTGGCATTGTCCACAACTTCGCGGGTCTCGAGCGCTACGACGTTGCCGTGGATCCGGAAACTGTCTGTGAGGAGTTCCAGACCCTGACTGTTCAGATAGCGGCCGAATGGCGTGACGAAATCGAGCACCACCTCGTCGACATCGACCACGAGCAGCGGCCGCGAATCGGATGCCAGCTCTGCAATTTGCCTGGCGGTCTCGTCATCATCACTCATAAGGAGGTTTGATATCCGTCGTCGCCCATCGGCAGGTGTCTGATGGCTGCTGCAACACGCGCCGGAGCGTGACCGGTCTCCTCGCAGAACCGCAACAGCGTCGGTTCGTGCACCAGGATGAAATTCAGAACGCCGGCGAGAAATCCCGGTTCGCTTGCGGCATGCCTTATCGATTGCGCCTGTATCCCGGTAATGGCGAGAAAGCGCGGCAGAAGCTCCGGATCGGCTGCGACAAAGGAAAGTGCCTCGATGGCAAGCGATTCGGCGTCGCTCCGCTGTCTGTCATCCACCATGCGTTCACTCATTTCGCCGGTTCACAAATACGCTCGCCGGACTATCTTGATCGGTCGTCCACGACAAGCCGCAACCCGGCTGCTGCGCTGCCGACTCGAAAAGGTTAGTTTGTAAAGGATTCGGATGCCCGGGTTTGTGTTTCGTCAATCATATTGTCGTATCTTGCCCGCCGGGTCTGGTACGCGTAACGCGCCGGCGGCAGCATTTGCTGTGCGAGGCGGTGCCGGGAGCGGGAAGCAATGCCGAAGAGAGTGATGATCGTCGAGGATAATGAGCTCAACATGAAGCTCTTCCGCGACCTGATCGAAGCGAGTGGCTACGAGACCATCCGGACAAGGAACGGTCTCGAGGCGCTCGATCTCGCCCGGCTGCACAGACCCGATCTTATCCTGATGGATATTCAGCTGCCCGAAGTGTCGGGCCTGGAAGTCACCAAATGGCTGAAGGAAGACGATGACCTTCACTCCATCCCCATCATCGCCGTGACCGCCTTTGCCATGAAGGGCGATGAAGAGCGAATCCGGCAGGGTGGTTGCGAAGCCTACATCTCCAAGCCGATTTCGGTTCCGCGCTTCATCGAGACGATCAAATCCTATCTGGGTGACGCCTGATGCGCGCCGCTATCAGTCTATCGGAGTCAGACAGCAGATGACCGCGCGCATTCTTGTCGTCGATGACGTACCGGCCAATGTGAAGCTTCTGGAGGTGCGTCTTCTCTCGGAATATTTCGAGGTATTCACCGCAACCAATGGCCCGGACGCGATTGAGGCCTGCGAACATGGCAAGATCGATGTGATCCTGCTTGACGTGATGATGCCGGACATGGACGGCTTCGAGGTCTGCCGCCGTCTGAAGGCAGACCCGGCCACCTCGCATATTCCCGTTGTCATGATCACCGCCCTGAACCACGCTTCCGATCGCGTTCGTGGACTTGAGGTTGGCGCCGACGATTTTCTGACCAAGCCGGTCAACGATCTGCAGCTGATGACGCGGGTGCGCAGCCTGGTTCGGCTCAAGGTGCTGACCGATGAGCTTCGCCTGCGCGCCTCGACAACGCGAAACATCGGCATGGAAGATATGATTTCGCGCCGGCAACCCGAGGGTGAGGGCATGCCGAAGGTATTGCTGATCGACGAGGATCCGCTCTCCGGCAGCACGGTCCGGCAGCTTTTGCTCGAAACCGCCGAACTGGACGTTTCGACCGACCCGCACGACGGCTTCGTCCGGGCTGCGGAGGGGAATTATGAATGCGTCATCGTCTCCACCGGCTTTGCCGAGTTCGATCCGCTGCGTCTGTGTTCGCAATTGCGCTCGCTCGACCGCACGCGTTTCCTGCCGATCATCCTCTTGACCGACGAGGGCGAGGATGACCGGATCATCAGGGGACTTGATCTCGGCATCAACGACTACCTCGTCCGGCCGATCGACCAGCAGGAACTGACCGCGCGTCTGCGCACCCAGGTGCGGCGCAAGCGCTACAATGACCATCTTCGCTCAAGCGTCACCCAGACGATCCAGATGGCTGTCACGGACGGGCTGACCGGGCTGCACAACCGGCGCTACCTCGACAGTCATCTGCAGACGCTGTTCGATCGCGCGACGGCGCGGCGGCGACCCTTGTCGCTGATGATCACCGATCTCGATCGCTTCAAGGCCATCAACGACACCTACGGCCACGATATCGGAGACGCTGTCTTGCGCGAGTTCGCGCGGAGATTACGCAAGAATGTCAGGGGGATAGACCTCGCCTGCCGTTTCGGTGGCGAGGAATTCGTCGTCGTGATGCCCGAAACCGAGGCGGAAATCGCCGAAAAAGTCGCCGAACGCGTAAGGGCGGAAATCGCCGAATCGCCGTTCCAGGTGGCGGGTCACACTATTGCGCTGACCGTAAGTGTCGGCGTTTCCTCGCTTAATCGCGTCCAGGACAATGCTGCCGACATGCTCAAGCGTGCCGACCTGGCGCTCTATGAAGCCAAGAATGGCGGCCGCAACCGGGTGGTCGCCAGGGCGGCCTGATCCGGTCAAGCCGGAACGTTCACGCGTTTACCTTAATCCAAGTGATTCGCCGGGCTTAGTTAAGAAAGTATTGATATTCCAGCGGTCTTGGGCAAATGTGATTGGCAGACGGAGCCGGCAAGAGGACAAGCCGGACCGCTTCATTGATACCCCATGATGCTCAGGTCCGCCGCATCTCCTGGGTCCGTGGGGTGGCCGGTCGGCACTGGCGCATAGTGGCCTCCTCGTACCGCTGCCAGACCGCCGATCGGCCCCTTTTTTCAACAAATGAACCGTCAGCCGAAACTGCATTTCGCAGTTCGTTTCTGTCTCGTCGATCTGCAGGCGTGGACGGATTTTTTCGTCCGGGCGCAAATCGATCTCAAAATGCGCATGGAGATCAGACACTTGCGGGCAATCGGCGTCCGTTCGGGCTGATTTCTATACACAGGCGTCAATCCGGATCGACCGGACGCGGTTTTGGCGGCAATTCCAACGAAAAACGCCACCCGAAGGTGGCGTCATTTCGCTGAGAGGCAAACCAGATCTACTTGATCTTGGTTTCCTTGAATTCGACATGCTTCTTGGCGACCGGGTCGTATTTGCGGAACGACATTTTTTCGGTCTTCGTGCGGCTGTTCTTGCTCGTCACGTAGAAGAAGCCGGTATCGGCCGTCGACAGAAGCTTGATCTTGAGTTTTGCAGCCTTGGCCATCTTTTTCGTCCGTTGAATTGTCTGGAGTTCGAACCGCCTGAACGCGGGACGACCCCGGACGCGGAAAACTTGGCGCGACACATAAACAACATGGCCCGAAAGTCAAGCGTAGCGAACGGACGGGCTTCGATCAGTTCGATATGCCAAGCACCTCGAGGGCAAATCGCCAGGGTAGTCGACAATCCTAATCGCGGCGCTCGACGAGGCGCGACATGGCAACCGCGATGTAGAGGCAGAAGAACAGGGCGAGCGCCCAGCTGAAACCGTTGGCGCCGAAAATGTCCATGGCGATGCCGATCGCCTGCGGCCCGAACACCATGCCCAGACCATAGCACAGCACGAAGGCGGCGTTGGCCGAGACGAGGTCATGGCCGGACAGACGCGATCCGAGATGCGCCAGCCCGATCGTGTAGAGCGCCGCCACGACGCCACCCCATACGAACAGCAAGCCGGCCATCAGATGCCAGTTGAAGGCCAGCCAGGGCATCAGGAGCGTGCCCAGCAGGCCGATCACGGCGCAGGCGAGCAGCAGGTGGCGACGGTCGCCGATCCGGTCGCTCAGCATGCCGAGCGGAATCTGCAGCAGCACATTGCCAAGGCCGATCATGCGGAGGAGGAGGGCGGCGTCGGCCTCCGAATAGCCGATGCGGGCGCCATAGACCGGAAACAGCGCAAAGCCGCCGGTCTCTACCGCGCCGAACACAAGGACGGCGGCGGTGGCCGTCGGCACGATCCAGATATAGCGGATGATGCCCGACGAACCGGTTGCCCTCGGCGTGATCGTCGGACCCTCCCGCCACGCCGCCAGGACCGGTATGGCGGCCAGGATGACCAGCACGAAGGTGATGCCGAACGGCATGAAGCCCTGGCTGCCGACCATGGCGAAGAGCCACGGACCGCCGGCAAATCCCAGCGACAGGACGGTCGCGTAGATGCCCAGCACGAAACCGCGGCGATGCGGCGGCGCCGATGTGATGATCCAGAATTCCGACAGGATGAAAAGCAGGGTGAGAACGATATGGAGGATGGCGCGCAGCGGAAACCACATCCAGAAATGGGTGGCGAAATAGAATCCGATGAAGGCGAAGGCGCCCAAGAGGATCGAGGCAAGCATCGTCCACACCACGCCGAAGCGCGTGGCCAGCGGCGTCGCCAGCGGTGCGGCAACAATGGTGGCGATGCCGGCGACCGCCGTGTTGAGCCCGATCATCGAGGCCGAGTAACCGCGCGTTTCAAGGATGACGCTGAGCAGCGGGGTGCCGAGCCCGATGGCGATGCCGACCACGCTGATCGACGACACCGCCGCGACGATCGGCAGCCATCGCAGCGTTTCGGAAGAAGACACGGACTCGGTTTTCATGCTTTTTTCGACTGCCCGACACGCCATGCGCCGATTGACCGGCGGCATATGAGCGGTTGCACGCGGGTCGCCCAAAACCGGCCCGCTGTCAATGGACAGCGCCATCATTTTGACGGCCCAGCCGGGCCCGGCATGACGAAGCATGTTGCGTTGTCGGCCCCGGCTTGGCAGGTTCGGGGCAGGA
>JBBSOT010000028.1:0-27661 GCA_038259455.1 Hyphomicrobiales bacterium
CCATGGCCATGGTGGCCGAGAAGGAAAAGGCCATCAAGGATGGCTCCTTCACCGTCGAGATCAACGACGCCGAGCCGAAATCGATGTAGGCACTTGCTCCCCGTTTTGGCGGGGAGCAATGCCGGCCGGCAGATGAGGGGCGGCGCAAGTTCGTTCGCCGCCCCGTTCCTCGCCCTACCCTCTCCCGTTGAACGGGGAGAGGGGCCACCGACGGTTTTGCCATGTCTCCACCTGTCCTTCGCCTCAATGGCGTTACCAAGCGCTTTGGCCCGCTGCTGGCCAATGACGCCATCGCATTCGATCTCCAGCGCGGCGAAGTGATTGCACTGCTCGGCGAGAACGGTGCCGGCAAGACGACGCTGATGAACATCCTGTTCGGCCACTATGTTGCCGACGAAGGGACGGTCGAAGCCTTCGGAAAGGCGCTTTCGCCCGGTGATCCTCGCGCCGCGATTGAAGCCGGCATCGGCATGGTCCATCAGCACTTCACGCTGGCCGACAACATGACGGTCCTGGAAAACATCGCGCTCGGAACGCAAGGCTTCTGGAGCCTTCGTTTTGATCGCGCCGGTGCGCGCGAACGCATAGTCAAGCTGGCCCGGACCTTCGGGCTGGCTGTCGATCCCGATGCGCTGGTAAACGCGCTGTCGGTCGGCGAGCGCCAGCGCGTTGAAATCCTGAAAGCCCTTTATCGAGATGCCAGAGTGCTGATCCTCGACGAGCCGACTGCTGTGCTGACACCGGCCGAAGCCGAAGCGCTTTTTCAGACGCTGAAGCTGCTCGTAGGCGAGGGGCTGTCGATCATCTTCATCTCGCACAAGCTCAATGAAGTCATGGCCGTCAGCGACCGAGTCCTCGTTCTTCGCGCCGGCAAGCTGGTCGGTGAGCGCGCCACGGCAGGCTCGACGCGCGCCGAACTGGCGGCCCTGATGGTTGGGCAGGAGGTCGAGGCACCGCCGGTGCCGCCGGTCGTATCCGGTCCCGCCCTGCTGGTTATCCAGAACGTTTCAACGCCCCGTCGTGCCAACACCACCCCGCTCGACAATGCCACGCTTACGCTGCACAGCGGTGAGATCACTGGGCTTGCGGGCGTGTCCGGCAACGGTCAGGCCGCGCTCGCTGGACTTCTGTCGGGCACTGAAGTTCCGCTGTCCGGCTCCTACACGGTCCAGGGCAAGCCGGTCGGAAAGGACTGGGCGCCTGCCGCGGCTCTTGCGGCCGGCATCGCGCGTATCCCCGAGGACCGTCACGCGGTTGGCACGATTGGCGACATGAGCGTCACCGAGAACGTCATCGCCGAGCGCTACGCCACTCCCCGTTTCAGCCGGGCGGGATTTCTCGGCTGGGCCGCGGCCCGCAAGTTCGCCGAAGAAATCATCGCCGACTACGACGTCAAATGCCCATCGCCGGAGGCCCGCATACGGCTTCTTTCAGGTGGCAACATGCAAAAGCTTATCCTTGGCCGGGCGCTCGACCCGGAGCCGGTGATCATCCTTGCCAACCAGCCGACACGCGGCCTTGATGTCGGTGCGGTCGGTTACGTCCACGGCAAGCTTCTGGAAGCGCGGGCGCGCGGCGCGGCGATCCTGCTGATCTCGGAAGATCTGGAGGAGATTCTGGCCCTTGCCGACCGAGTTCTGGTGATTTCCAAGGGCACACTGTCGGTTCCCTCGGCGCGTGGCGAACGAACCGTGCGCGAGCTCGGCGAATTGATGGCCGGTCATGCCGGGGAGGGCAGGGCGGCGTGACTGTGACCTGCCATATTATCCGCGAATTGCCCGACCGTGTGTTCCCGCTGACAGGTCACCGTATGGAGAAACACAACCATGCGGCTTGAACCCAAACCGGCACCGACGCTCGCCGTCACCTTGATCTATCCGCTTGGCGCGGTGGTCGCAACGCTCGTCATCACCTCACTGCTGGTGCTCGTTGCTGGCGCGTCGCCCTTCTCGGTCTTCTATCTCGTCGCCAAGGGAGCCGCCGGCTCACAATTCGCCCTTCTGGAAACACTGACACGCTCGACGCCGCTGATTTTCACAGGCCTTGCGGTCGCTGTCGCCTTCCGGGCAAAACTGTGGAACATCGGTGCCGAGGCACAACTCTATGTCGGCGGTATCGTCACTGTTGTGCTCGGCACAGGCGCGTTGCCGCTGCCTTCCATCCTGCTGATCCCGATCATCATCGTTGCCGCAATCGCCGGCGGCGCGCTAATGCTGCTTGGTCCGGCAGTTCTCAAGATCCGCTTCGGGGTTGATGAAGTGGTGACGACACTGCTGCTCAATTTCATCGTGCTGCTGTTCGTATCGATGCTTCTCGAGGGGCCGCTCAAGGATCCGATGGGCCTGGGCTGGCCGCAATCGTCGAGGGTCATCGCCGAGGCTCAGCTGCCCCGCGTCATCCAGGGCAAGCGGCTGCATTACGGCTTCGTCATCGCCCTCGTCTCTGCCCTGATCGTCTGGGTCATCATGAAGAAGACGACCCTTGGCTATGAGATGCGCGCCGTTGGCCACAACCCTCAGGCCGCCGCCTTCGCCGGCATCCCCGTTTCCCGGGTCCTGATGAAGACAGCACTTCTGTCGGGCGGCCTTGCGGCGCTCGCCGGCTTTTCGGAAGTTGCCGGCCTGAAGGGCAATCTCACGCTCGATCTGTCGCCAGGCTATGGCTATTCGGGCATCGTCGTTGCCATGCTTGCCATGCTCAATCCTGTCGGCGTTGTCGCTTCGGCAATCTTCGTTGCCGGCATTTTCGTCGGTGCGGACTCGATGAGCCGTGTCGCGCAGGTGCCGAGTTACATCGCCGACGTCATGGTCGCGACCGCGCTTCTTACGATGGTCGTCGCCATACTCATGACGCGCTTCAGGATAAGGTGGAAATAGGATGGAAGCGCTCGACATCCTCTTCACGGCTTCGTTCTGGGTCGCCGCGATCCGCATCGCCTCGCCGCTCATCTTCGCCACGATGGGCGAACTGATCTGCGAACGTGCAGGCGTCCTCAACCTCGGCATTGAGGGCATCATGACCGCCGGCGCCTTCGCCGGCTGGTTCACCGTCTATGCTGGCGGCGATCTGTGGACCGGCGTGGCGGTTGCCGCTCTTGCCGGCGCCATGTTTGGCCTGCTGCATGCCACGCTCACGGTTCCGCTCGGTCTTTCCCAGCACGTCGTGGGTATCGGTGTGACGCTGCTTGCCACCAGCCTGACCTACTTCACATACCGGCTGGTACTGCCGGAGGTTACTTCGCCGCCCAAGATCGAGCCGTTCCAGCCGCTTCCCATCCCCGGCCTCTCGAAAATTCCGGTCGTCGGCGAGGCACTGTTTGCCCAGACGCCGCTCACCTATCTCGCCTTCGTCACCGTCGCGCTTGTTGTCTGGGTGCTCTACCGCACGCCGCTCGGGCTCGCCGTGCGCGCCGCCGGCGAAAATCCCTCCGCTGTCGAGGCGCAGGGCATCTCGGTCAACGCCATCCGCATCGGTGCGGTCATGGCCGGCAGCGCGCTCATGGCCATCGGCGGCGCCTTCCTCACCATGTCGGCGTTCAATTCCTTCTTCTTCGGCATGATCAACGGTCGCGGCTGGATCTGTATCGCGCTCGTCGTCTTCGGCTCGTGGCGGCCAGGCAAGGCGCTGCTCGGCGCCATCCTGTTTGCCGCCTTCGATGCCTATCAGGTGCGCCTGCAGCAGATCACAGGCGGCGTCGTGCCCTACCAGCTTTTTCTGATGATGCCCTACGCGCTGTCGATCCTGGCGCTTATCCTGGTGGCGCGCCGCGCCACCTATCCGAAAGCGCTGATGATCCCCTACCAGAAAGGTGAAAGATGAGTTTTGACCTTATCGTCAAGGGTGGCTTGCTGTCCGATGGCAAGCGGGCCGACATCGGCATTCGCGGCGAAACCATCGCCGCCATCGAGACGTCGCTCGAGACCGAGGCTGGCCGCGTCGTCGACGCCACGGATTGCCTCGTTTCGCAGCCCTTTGTCGACCCGCATTTCCACATGGACGCGACGCTCTCCTATGGCATCCCGCGCATCAACGCCTCAGGCACGTTGCTCGAGGGTATCGGCCTCTGGGGCGAACTGAAGCCGCTCCTCACCGAGGAAGCCGTCATCGAGCGGGCGCTCAGATACTGCGACTGGGCCGTCTCGATGGGTCTGCTCGCCATCCGCAGCCATGTCGACACCTCCGACGACGACGCGATGACCGGCGTGCGCGGCCTGCTGGCGGTGCGCGACACCGTCAGGCCCTATCTGGACCTCCAGCTTGTCGCTTTTCCGCAGGACGGATTCTACCGCGCCCCGAGGGCCAGGGAAATCACGCTTGCCGCACTCGACCTCGGCGTCGACGTCGTCGGCGGCATCCCGCATTTCGAGCGCAGCATGGCCGACGGCACGCGCTCGGTGACCGAACTCTGCGAGATCGCGGCGCAACGCGGCCTGCCGGTCGACATGCATTGCGACGAGACAGACGACCCGATGTCGCGCCACATCGAGCAGCTTGCCTATGAGACGCAGCGGCTCGGCCTTCAGGGACGCGTCGCCGGATCGCACCTGACCTCCATGCATTCGATGGACAATTACTACGTCTCCAAGCTTTTGCCGCTGATCGCCGAGGCCGGTGTTTCGGCGATCCCCAACCCGTTGATCAACATTGTCATCCAGGGTCGCCACGATACCTATCCCAAACGGCGCGGAATGACGCGCGTGCCGGAGATGCTCAAGGCCGGTATTCGCGTCGGCTTCGGCCAGGATTGCGTGCTTGACCCATGGTATCCGCTCGGCACGGCCGACATGCTCGACGTCGCCTTCATGGGGCTGCATGTGGCACAGATGACGAGCCCCGCCGACATGGCGCATTGCTTCGACATGGTCACCCGGGTCAATGCCGAAATCATGGGCCTCGATCACCTCGGATTGCAGGTCGGCAAGCGCGCCAGCCTCGTCGTGCTTGATGCAGGCAACCCTGTCGAGGCGCTTCGTCTGCGCGCCGAGCGCCTATGCGTGATCTCCAGGGGCAAGATCGTCGCCGAGCGCCCGCGCCGCGACACATCCCTGACGCTTCCCGGCCGTCCGGCCTCGGTCAACCGCCGGCACGTCGCGCCGCACTGACCCGGCGCGCCTTGCCCGAGCATCGCTCCGACGGCTCGTTGTGCAATCGACGCAGGAGCCGTGGCGTATTCATGGAACGACATTTCGGCGGAGAGATTGCATTCTCGAATGGCTTCGCCACCCTTGCCAGGATCGATACCGCCCTGTCCGGACAGGCACAGGCCTATGAGGGCAGCGTAAGGGTCAGCTATTCCTGGTAGGGCAGCGTCCGCCGGCGTTGGCCGGTAGTCGTCCTTGGATGGATAGTCGTCTCTACTGCGGAGCCACTGCCTCTGGGTCCGGCAGCACGATTTCTTCTTCCGGCGGCAGCGGTTCGCGCTGGAAAACCCGCTGATAGGCGACATTGCCGAGCATCACGATGCCGTCGGATGGAATGAGCATGGTTCGTTCGCTGCCGTCCTCGCAGCTGATCACGGCGGCAAACTCGCCATCCGGCCACTGCGTCATCTTGCAGTTGAACTCGCGAAACCAGTTGCTGCGATTTTCCTCGAACGATAGCCGGAAAGTGCCTTTCCCGACCCGCGTGATGACGTCGCCGTTTTCGGCGCTCCAAGTCCACTGCAGCGGTCCCGGCAGATCTTCGCCATAAATCCGGTCGGATGTGACAAGACGCGGCCTCAGCCCACTGGCCATTGCCACCCGGTAAAGGGTCATTGCCGAGAAATAGGCGCCAGGAACACTGTTCTGCAAGGATTCCGCAACGCCGGCGCTCGTGCCAAGCGGCGACTGACCGGCAAAGGCAAAACGCAGCGGTGGTTGTGTGAAACCAGCCGGACGGCCCTGAACGTCGATGGCCCAAGCGGCTGCCGCGTCTGCTCCGACGCATGACACCAACGCAACAAGGAACCGTACAGGACGCCACATGATAGGCTCACGATAGCATCAACCGGCCTCTGCGGGAACCGGCTCTGTCGCTCTTGTGCCCCAACTTTTGAATCGCCTTCGCTAAATGCGTGACGATGGCGCTTCGATATGGTTTCGTGCCGCGCGGGGGTGGCATTATGTGTGGATTAGCAGGCGTCTGGCGCCGGGACAGTCCTATCGGTGAGGCGGACCTTTCCGATGTCGCTGCCATGATGCAGGCAATCGTCCACCGGGGGCCTGATGACAGCGGTACATGGAACGACGGCAGGCTGGCGCTTGGCCACCAGCGGCTGACCATCATTGATTTGTCGCGGGATGCACGCCAGCCCATGCATACGCGGGATGGCCAAGGCGTACTGGTCTTCAACGGCGAGGTCTACAACTACAAGGCGCTGCGCGAAATGCTGCGCGACGAAGGCGTTGATTTTCGGTCCGCATCGGACACTGAAGTCGTCCTTCACGCCATGCACCACTGGGGGCCGCAAAAGGCTGTGCCGCTCTTCAACGGCATGTTCGCCATTGCCTATTTCGACAGGCGCACGTCGCAGCTATGGCTGGCGCGCGACCGGCTTGGAATCAAGCCCATGTCGGTCGCAGAGACTGGCGATCGCATCATCTTCGCCTCCGAGGACAAGGCCATTATTCGATGCGGCGACTTCCAGCGCGTCATCGACGAGCGTGAAATCACATTGCGCCTGGCTGGACAATATCGCGATTCCGGCCACAGCCTGTTTCGTGGCATCGACCGTCTGCCGCCGGGCGGCCTGTGGCGCATCAGCGACGAAGGTATCGACAAGGCGATCTTCTGGCATGTGCTTGACGCCCTCGATGCAACTCGCCTCATCGGTGACCAACCGTCCGATGCCAGTCAGATCGCCACGCTCGAAAAGATGGTGAAGGACAGCGTCGGGCTGCACTGCGTCGCCGATACGTCACTTGCAACCGCCTGCAGCAGCGGCGTCGATTCAGGGCTCATCACAGCTTTCGCAAAGCAGTTCCGTGAGGACACGCCCGCCTATGTTGTGGATCCCCGCATCGGCAAGAGCGAGGCGCATGACGCCGAACTGACGGCGCGCATGGTCGGCGTCGAGATGCGCCGTGTGCCTCTGGAGAAGCACCAGTTTCTCGACCTTTGGCCACGCATGGTCTGGCATCTCGAAAGCGATGGTTGGCATCCCAGCCGCATGGCGTTGCTGGCACTGGCCCAGCAGTGCCATGGCGACGGCGTCAAGGTGCTCTTGACGGGCGAGGGCGCGGATGAACTGTTTGGCGGCTATGAGCATCAGCTTGTGCGCGAAAGTCAGTGGCGCGCCCAGTCCGGTGCGCGGCGCCTGTTCAGGACGCCGCGAAGGCTGGCCGAGAAGCTGCGGGTCGGTCGCCTTGATCCGTTTTCGAGTGCCCGGGGAACTCCAGTCTTGTCCCACAGGGAATCGGTCCTGCGCTCCCTGTCGCCGGAGCTCAATTTCCTGCCGACGCGCCTGTTCGATCACCTGGAGATGGTCACGCCGCTGACCGAGCGCGCCTTTCTGGCAGGTTGTCTTTTCGACCTCTATTCGCATCTGCAGGACCTGCTTCATCGGCACGACCGGATCAGCATGGCAGCGTCGGTAGAACTGCGTGTACCATTCATTGAAAACCAGCTGATCGATTTCGCGATCCACCTGCCATATCGCTTCAAGCGCCGCTGGGGCACCTCCAAGTGGCTTCTCAAGAAGGTTGCGTCGCGCCATATTCCGCGCGGCAACGTCTATGCCAAGAAGAACGGTTTTTCGCTCTCCGACGCGTTTTCAGTGGGTGCCGAAGGCCTGCTGGAAGGGGGTCTGCTGCGCGATGCCATGCGGTGGCCGTCCGCCGCGATGGCCGATATGCTCAGTCTGTGCGCGCGCGACGAAACTTCGCGTCTCCGGCTTGTTGGCATGGAGTTGTTTTTACGTCTCTACATGGCCGGCGAAAGCGCGGACAATTTGTCGGCAAAGCTGCATGCGCTCGGTGCCGATGCGAAACAGCGCGTTGCCGCTCGATAGCCCTTGACCCTAGCCTTGACGCACCGCCTCGACATGGCGCGAAAAATCCGGTCCCTGCATCAACCTCTTGCAGCGTGAAAAGCGTCCTTCCGCATAGGCTCGGAAATCATCCGCTGTATTCTCGTTTGCAAGCTGGATCAGTCCCCACAGCGTCCACAAGAGGTCGCACATCGCCTTGTAGACGACCATCCGCCCGCGCTCGGAGGGCCTCGGCTCGCCGGAGAAATAGGCGCGCAGCATTTCCTCTTCCTGCGCCTCGCCAAACTTGCCCTCGACCGACAGGTCGCCGAGATCCCACATCGGGTCGTTCATGCCCGAATATTCCCAGTCGACGATCCACATGCGCTCGCCTGTATCGAGAAAATTCTCGCATAGCGGATCGCAGTGGCAGGCAACGAGAGGAACCGGATGCTTCGAAAGGGCCGTGCGGATATCCTCAGCCTCGCGCAGTACGTCGTCATAGCCCTTGGGCAGCACCACATCCTTGGTCGACAGGATTTTGAGGTAGTCGTCGATCATCGAAAACAGGTAGAAGCGGAAAGGAAAAACCGCACCCGACACATGCAGCTTTCGCAACGCCTCGCCGGCCCGTGCCGGCGCGCCCTCGTTGAGCTTGAAGGCTGCTGGCGACATTGTTTGAGAGCCGGAGATGAATTGCGTCACCATCACGCCGCTATCGCCGAAATAAAGGACCTCCGGGCTGACCCCCGCCTTGGCTGCCTCGCGTGCGGCCACCGCCTCGTTGGCGCGGTTAATGTATTCTTCGGTGCCCTTGCCCGGTATCCGGATACAATGTTCGCCTGCCTGAAAGACGACATTCGTCAGCCCGCCCAGCCTGACCAGCGAGCCTTTGTAGTTCTTCAGCAGCGGCACGCCGGCCATTGCCTTCTGCGCGATGGCCAATTCGTCACTCATACCAATCCAGTTCCTGCTTTTCTTGTCGGGGAACGTTCCACAGATTCGCTTCCTTGGCTATGATCGATGGCTAAGCGAAACGATGCAGGATCGATTATGGCACAAGGTAAGCACGATGGCGCACTCGGCGCGGTCTATGAGGCAAAGCGCCCCGAAGAGGTTGCTAGTCTCTATGATGGCTGGTCCGAGACCTATGACCGCGAGATGGCTGTCGCCGGCTACCGTCACCCCTCGATCTGCCTGGCGCTCCTGTCGCGTCACCTGCCAGGCGGCGCTCAACCGTTGCTTGATGCAGGCGCCGGCACCGGTCTCATCGGCGAGTGGCTCGCCATCATGGGATATCCCCATGTCGAGGCGCTCGATATCTCGCAGGGCATGCTGGCGCAGGCTGCAAAGAAGGGAGCCTACAAGGCGTTTCACCGGCTGGCGCTTGGCGGTCCGCTACCCTTTGCGGACGGCCACTTCGCCGGCATTATCTCGGCCGGCGTCTTTACCTCCGGCCATGTCGGAGTCGAGGGGCTCGACGAGCTCATCCGCATCTGCCGCCCCGGCGGCGTCCTTGTTCTCACCGTCAAGAACACGCTGTGGGATGGCAGCTTTGCCGACCGCATCGGCGAACTGGAAAGGCAGGGGCTTGTTACCCGCGCCGAGGAGACGGAGCCCTACGTATCGATGCCTGGCGAGGTCGGCACGGTTCCGAGCCGCGGGCTGGTATTGCGCCGGGGCTGACCCTAGCGCAGCTCGCAGGTCGCGGCGACCAGCGGATTGCCGAAATCCTCGCCATAGTCGGACTCAATCGTCAGCCATGGCATGTCCTTCAGGAGCGGCGCGTCTGCCTTGCCGAACCATGTGAACCCGTCGGCGGTCGACGCTGAGGCAGTACCCTTTTCGACGTTCCAGCCACAGCAGGGCACGCCATCGATGACGCTCCACACGGCTGACATGGCCTCGGGCTTGGAACTCCCGTACTGCTTGAACATGCCCTCGAGCACGAGATCGCCATAGGGTCCCCGGCAGCTGTCGTCAGGCGGTGTCACGCCCGCTTCGCACTGCCACTCCCGGTTGGCTCCAACCCTGGTCACCGTGAACTCGCTTCCCGCTACCCAGGGATCGACGAAGACGAGCGTGTCGAGCGGGCAGTCTCGAATGTCGATTGTCGCCGCAGAAGCACACGAGGCGACGCACAGGGCAGTCAGTCCGGCCGCCAGCTGGATTCTCATGCTCGCCCCTTCACCCGCTCGGCCTTCGGGTCGTAGAGCGGCTCCAGATGCAGCATGGCCCTCGTGCGTTGCATTGCCACCACCAGTTCATAGTCGCCCGACGTCAGGAAATCGTCGCTCACCCCGTCTGCATTGCGCACATAGCCATATCCGATCCCCTTGCCCGCCGTGTAGCCGTAGCCGCCGCTGGTCAGGTAGCCGACCGGCTCCCCATTGCGCAGGATCGTCTCGCGCCCGAGCAGCACAATGTGGGGATCGTCGACGGTGAAGCCGGCAAGGCGCTTGGGCAGTGCTGCGCCATTCATCCTGCCAAGCGCTGCGCGACCGAGAAAATCCGTGTTCTTGCGCAGCTTGACGGCCCAGCCGAGCCCGGCCTCGAACGGCGTATCGTTTGGGGTGATGTCCGAGCCCCAGGCGCGGTAGCCCTTTTCCAGGCGCAGCGATTCCAGCGCCCGGTAGCCGATCGGCCGGATGTCATGCGCCTTGCCGGCTTCCATCAATGCGTCGAACACCTCGCCGGTGGCCTCGATCGGAATATGAAGTTCCCAGCCGAGTTCGCCGACATAGGTGACACGCAACGCCCTCACGATTGCCCCGGCGATCTCGATTTCCCGCACATGGCCGAACGGGAAAGCGCCGTTCGAGACATCCGCCTTCGTCACCGCCGACAACACTTCGCGGGCCTTCGGTCCCATCAGCGACAGCGTGCCGAAGTCTTCCGTCACGTCGACCAGCCTGGCGTCGAGCTTGTCGCCGAGATGGTCCTCGATCCAGGCGAGATCATGCGTGCGGAAACCGGTGCCCGTGACGATGTAGAATTTCTCCTCCTCCAGCCGCGCCACCGTCAGATCGGCCTCGATCCCGCCGCGCGAGTTGAGAAGCTGGGTATAGGTCAGCCGCCCGACCGGCTTCGATACGTCGTTGGCGCAGATCCAGTCGAGCGCTTTCTGCGCATCGCGGCCGGTCATCTCGTATTTGGCGAAGGACGACTGGTCGAAGACGCCGACCTTCTCGCGGACATGCCGGTGTTCGTCCCCAACCGCCTCGAACCAGTTCTGCCGGCCCATCGAGTAGATGTCCTTCGCGTCGACACCTTCCGGCGCGAACCAGTTCGGCCGTTCCCATCCGAGCTTGGAACCGAAGACGCCGCGATACCTCTTCAGCCTCTCATAAAGCGGCGACACGATCCGGGGCCGCCCCGAGACATATTCCTCGTGCGGGAAGCCGATCGTGTAGTGCTTCCCGTAGGCCTCCAGCGTGCGATCGCAGACCCATTGGCGGTCGCGGTGCATCTCCGAAAAGCGGCGAATGTCGACGACCCACAGATCGAGCGGCGCCTCTCCGGCCAGTGTCCACTCCGCCAGCACCCATCCCGCACCGCCACCCGATGCGATCCCGAACGCGTTGAAGCCGGTGCCGACATACATGTTGGCGCATTCTGGCGCCGAGCCGAGGATGAAATTGCCGTCCGGGGTAAAACTCTCCGGCCCATTGATCATCTGCTTCACGCCGGCCGTTTCCAGCGCCGGAACGCGCGCCATCGCCTGTTCCATGTGCTGCTCGAAATGGTCGAAATCATCGTCGAACAACCGGAATCCCCAGTCATTGGGCACGTCACCGGTCGTCCAGGCCTGCGGGTTGGGTTCATACCCGCCCATCACCAGCCCGCCGACTTCTTCCTTGAAGTAGGTGCGCCGGTCGGGGTCGCGGATGGTCGGCGCGTCGCTTGCCAGCCCGTCGATCTTCTCGGTGATGATGTACTGGTGCTTGACCGGCTGCAGCGGCACGTTGATGCCGGCCATTGCGCCGACCTGCCGCGCCCACTGCCCGGCGCAGTTCACCACCTTGTCGCAGGCAATGTCGCCCCGGTTGGTCTTTACCTTGACGATGCGCTCGCCATCCATCTCGAAGCCGGTGACGCGCACCTCCTCGTGAATCTTGGCGCCATGCATGCGCGCACCCTTGGCCAGCGACTGGGTGATGTCGGAGGGGCTCGCCTGTCCATCGGTCGGCAGCCAGGAAGCGCCGACAAGGTCCGATGTCTCCATCAGCGGCCACATCTTCTTGACCTCTTGCGGCGACACAAGCTGCATGTCCATGCCGAAGCTTCGGGCCGTCGTCGCCAGCCGCTTGTATTCGGTCCAGCGATCCTCGTTGGTCGCCAGCCTGAGGCAGCCGGTCATCTTCCAGCCGGTCGCAAGTCCGGTCTCGGCCTCGAGCTGCTTGTAGAGATCGACCGAATATTTCAGCACCCTGGTGATCGACGCCGAAGAACGCAACTGTCCGACCAGCCCGGCCGCGTGCCATGTCGAGCCCGACGTCAGCTTGCCCTGTTCCAGCAGCACCACGTCGGCCTTGTGGTCGCGCGCCAGATGATAGGCTGTCGAGCAGCCGATGATGCCGCCGCCGATGACGACGACTTCGGCGTGGTTTGGCAATGTCATGTCGGCAGCTTTCCATAGGTCTTGCGATAGGTCTCCACCGCGGCGTCGAGGCGCACGAGATTCTCTGCCGTGTAGGCTTCGTAGTCGGCGCCCGGCGCGGCCAGATGCAGTTCCGAAATCATGCTCCACATGGCTTCGCGAAGCAGCGAGGCACACTGCATGGCAGCGTAGGAGCGGCGCAGCTTCTCGTCCGGCTCATGGCCGAAATAGGCGTTGAGAAACTGGTCGGATTCCTCCCCCGTCATGCCGGCGTTGGATGCCGCCCCGGCAAGGTCGAACATCGCCGTGTTGAAGCCGGCATACTCAAAGTCGATCAGCCAAAGCTTCTCGCTATCGTCGAGAAAGTTTGCCGGCAAAAGATCGTTATGACCAAACACTACCGGCAGCGACGTCTGCACCCGCTCCATCTCGTCGGCCAACGCCAGGTAGGAGGGTAGGTGCGCAATCATGCGGCTCTGGCCGGCCTCCAGCGAACGCGCATAGTCGCGAATGACATGAAACACCCAGAACATGAAGCCGGCGCCCGATACATGCTTTGGCATTTCCGTGTGAAAGGCGCGCATCAGGTTGGCAATGCGGATGCGGTTTTGCCGGACGTCGTCGCCGTCAAAGGTCTTGGCGCCGATGAAGGCTGAAACCATGACGCCGGGCTCGGCATATTCCACTTGAGGGGCGAAGCCTGCCTCGCTCGCCGCCTTCGCAGTCATCAGTTCCCGCTCGCGGTAGACATGGTGAAAGGGATAGTCGCGGCCAAGCCTCACGACATGCTTCCCGTTCGAATCGGCGACCAGAAAGCTCTCATTGCTCAACCCGCCCTCGAGGGGCTCGATGTCGATGCCGCCGCTCCATAGGGGCAGGGCGCGCACACGATCCTCGATTGCGCTCATCAGCCCGGCCTTGTCGGTGCAAACGCGTCGGATGAGGCTGTCGATCTGTCGTTCACGGGCACTTTTTCGCTTGCCGCATCACGTTTTCCTGGCTCCAAGCCTATTCGGCGCAATGTCGGACGCGGCAGCCTCCGTTGTCAACGCGCTTTGTGGTTTTTTCTGTGTTTTTGACCGAGTGTGCCGCATCTTCCACATGGCCATCGGAAATGCTTCAATGGCCCGGAACGAGAACCCCAAGAGTCGAACGAAACGATGAATCATTCCAAGCGACATGGCGATATTCTGCGCTTGCTGCAGGACGAAGGCACGATCACCATTGCCAGGCTTGCTGAATTGCTCAACGTCTCGCTTGAAACGGTGCGCCGTGACGTCAAGCCGTTGGCGCGTAACGGCGCGGTGCTGAAAATGCATGGCGCCGTTGGCCTCCCGGCAATGGTTGGCGAGGCGCCATTCGAGCGGCGCATGCGCGAGAACGCCGGGGCCAAGCGGCTGATCGCCAGTCTCCTTGCCTCGACCATTCGCGACGGGGAATCCGTCATGCTCGACACGGGCACGACCACGAGTTTTCTTGCGCGTGAATTGCTCGGTCATCGCCGCCTGACAGTTGTGACCAATTCGTCCGACATTGCGCGCACCCTGGCCACCGTGAACGGTAACAAGGTCTATATGGCCGGCGGCGAATTGCGCAGCGATTCTGGCGCAGCCTTTGGCGTATCCGCGATAGAATTCATCAACCGCTTCACCATGGACCACGCTGTCATTTCGGCTGGTGCCCTTAATGCGGAAATGGGGGTGATGGACTACGTACTCGAGGAGGCCGAATTTGCCCGTGTCGTGCTGTCGCGTGGCGCCCGCTCGGTCGTCGTCACCGACCACACCAAGTTCGGTCGCCAGGGCCTCGTCCAGGTCTGCGGCTTTGACGGCTTCAATGAACTCGTAACCGACCGGCCGCCGCCGCCGGAAATAGCCGATGCCCTCACCCTGTCTGGCACGAAGATGCTGGTGGCGAACGACGCAGGAAGCGTCGCCTGACCGATATTGGCATCGGACATCCACCCTTGTCCCGAGGCCCGTTTTCGACCAAAAAGTACCCGTCAAAAGAGAGGAGCCGCAACAGATGGGATACAAGTTCAAGATCACCGACCGCAAGAATGACCAGTTCGGCGTGCAGTTTCTGTACAATGCCGAAGTCATGGTCTGGTCGGAGAGCTACAAGGGCAAGGCGAGCGCCAAGAATTGCATTGAATCCTTGAAGAAGAACGCGCCCGGCGCGGCTGTTGCCGATCTGACCAGGGATGAGACTGCCAGCGGCTACCGTTTCGAGATAGCCGAAACCAAGGGCGGCCAGTACATGGTTCGCTTCGTCGCTGCCAATGGCGAGCCGATGGTGACCTCCGAAAGCTACAAGGCCAAGGCGAGCGCCGTCAATTGCATCGAATCCTGCAAGAGGAACATGCCGGCCGCCGAAGCAGAAGACACCACCGTCTGACATCGCTGCAGGACGGGGGCGTCCGGAAGTTCATCTTCCCATCATCGCGCCTTCTGTGCTTAGTCGCGGCATGGCCTTCACGATCCGGCAGTTGCAGTATTTCGTCGCCGTTGCCGAGCAGGGCACTGTCTCGCGCGCCGCGCAAAATCTCTCGATCTCCCAATCGTCGGTGACGCAGGCGATAAAGGAGCTCGAGAGCGATCTCGGCATCGAACTTTTCGAGCGCCATCCGCGCGGGCTGAACATCACCCACAAGGGTCATCAGTTCCTGCGTCATGCGACCAAGATACTGGCGGATGTGTCGGATGCCCGGCGCAGCTTTTTCGGCGAGCGCCAGGCCAGCACCGGCCGCCTCCAGCTCGGCGTCACCTCGCTGGTGGCCGGCTACGTCCTGTCCGATCTTCTGGCACGCTACCGTCGCGCCCATCCGGCTGTCGACGTGTCGGCAATCGAAGACGATGGCGATTACATCGAGCACCTGCTCGTCGGCGGCAAGCTGGACATAGCGGTCATGGTCATCTCCAACCTGCGCGACCGCATGGCTTTGCAGTCGGAAATCCTCGAGGTCTCGTCCTACCGCCTCTGGCTGCCGCTCGGCCATCGGCTGGTTTCTGCGGAAATCATCAATGTCGGCGACATTGCCGACGAGCCGTTGATCATGCTGTCGGTCGATGAGATCGAGGAAAACACCGGCAAGCTGCTCTCGGCGCTCGGTGCGCGTCCACATGTCGCCTTTCGCACCCGATCTGTCGAGGCTGTCCGCAGCCTGGTCGCGACCGGCGCCGGCATCGCCTTGTTGCCGGACCTCGTCTACAGGCCATGGTCGCTCGAAGGCGACCGGATTGAATCGCGCGACATATCCGGCGCCTTGCCCGTCGTTCAGGTCGGCATGGTGTGGCGCCGCGGCTCCGGCCTGCCGCAGGCGGCGCGCGACTTTATCGGCATTGCCCAGTCGCAACGCACGGTGCGCCAGCGGCCGAGATCCGGATTCTCTGATCGCCCGATCTGATATCGGTTTTATCGATATCGGCTTTCTGATAAATGAATTTGCGAAACCGCACGTTTCGCGCGACCTTTTCAACTCGGGACCATGCCGCCTTTGAGAGCGGCCCCGCTAATGGGAGAATTGTCATGAAATCAGTTCTGAAAACATGCACGGCGCTTACCGTCGCATTGAGCTTCACCGGCCAGGCCATGGCCCAGGTCAAGGAAATCGGCGCCGGCGAGGGCCAGGTCAACATCGTGGCATGGGCCGGCTATATCGAGCGCGGCGAAACCGACAAGACCTTCGACTGGGTGACCAAGTTCGAGGAGGCGAGCGGTTGCAAGGTTAACGTCAAGACTGCGAACACGTCAGACGAGATGGTCGCCCTGATGAACGAGGGTGGCTTCGATCTCGTCACCGCTTCGGGCGACGCTTCGCTTCGCCTCATCGCCGGAAAGCGCGTCCAGCCGATCAACATCGATCTCATCAAGAGCTGGTCGACGGTCGATGACCGCCTGAAGGATGCTCCTTGGCACACCGTCGATGGGGTTCACTACGGTGTTCCGTACATGTGGGGCCCCAACGTCCTCATGTACAACACCGACACCTTCAAGGAAGCGCCGACGAGTTGGAACGTCGTCTTCGAGGAAATGGATCTGCCGGACGGCAAGTCCAACAAGGGTCGCGTCCAGGCCTATGACGGCCCGATCCACGTCGCCGATGCTGCGCTCTACCTGATGACCCACAAGCCGGAACTCGGCATCAAGAGCCCCTACGAGCTCAACGAGGACCAGTACAAGGCAGCCCTCGATCTGCTGCGCGTCCAGCGCACGCTGGTTGGGCGCTACTGGCACGACGCCTTCATCCAGATGGACGATTTCAAGAACGAAGGCGTTGTCGCCTCCGGTTCGTGGCCTTTCCAGGTCAACATCTTGAAGAGCGAGAAGCAGCCCGTTGCCTCGGCGTTCCCGACGGAGGGCGTTACCGGCTGGGCCGACACCACCATGATGCATGTCGACAGCGCCAACCCGAACTGTGCCTACATGTGGATGGAGCATTCGCTGGCCTCCAACCTGCAGAGCGATCTTGCCGTCTGGTTCGGCGCCAACCCGTCGGTCCCGGCAGCTTGCACCGACGGTCGCGGCATGCAGACCGCCGAGGGCTGCACCACCAACGGCATGGACAATTTCGAAAAGGTACAGTTCTGGACGACGCCGACCTCCAAATGCGCCAGCCAGAACGACCAGTGCGTTCCATATTACCGCTGGGTGTCGGATTACATCGGCGTCATCGGCGGTCGCTGAGAAAGCCTGGCCTCCCGCTTGTCGGGAGGGTTGTCGCGCAGCGGTGAGGCGCGGGCAGGAATGCACGACCATTCTTTCCCGCGCCCGCCGCTGGTCTGATCCCTGAACCGGGCAGGCCACCACCGAAATGCTTCCTCCTCTCCCCGCCGGGGAAAGGTTGGCCGCGCCGCGGCCGGTTGAGGGGGCTGTGATCCGGATATTGGTTCTATGACCACAGCTGTCAGTTTCGACAAGATCTCGCGTCACTTCGGCCAGGTGAAAGCCGTCGACGCGGTCGATCTCGACATCCGCGAAGGCGAGTTCTTCGCCATGCTCGGGCCCTCCGGTTCGGGCAAGACCACGTGCCTGAGGCTGATTGCCGGCTTCGAGCGACCGACCGCCGGCCGCCTCGAGATATTCGGCGAGCGCGCCGAGGACGTTCCGCCCTACCGCCGCAACGTCAACACCGTCTTCCAGGACTACGCGCTGTTCCCGCATCTCAACGTTGCCGACAATGTCGCCTACGGATTGATGGTCAAGGGTGTCGGCAACGCCGAGCGGCGCCGCGAGGCCGAAGAGGCGCTCGAACTGGTCAAGCTGCCCGGTTACGGCGCGCGCCGCCCGGGTCAGCTTTCCGGTGGCCAGCGCCAGCGCGTCGCTTTGGCCCGTGCACTCGTCAACCGTCCGAAGGTCCTGCTGCTCGACGAGCCGCTCGGCGCGCTCGACCTCAAACTGCGCGAGAGCATGCAGGAAGAACTGAAGGCTTTGCAGCGATCGCTTGGCATCACTTTTGTCTTCGTCACCCACGATCAGGGCGAGGCACTCTCCATGGCCGACCGCGTCGCCGTCTTCGACCATGGCAAGATCAAGCAGATCGGTTCGCCGGAAGAGATCTACAAGACACCCAATTCCCGCTTCGTCGCCGATTTCGTCGGTTCGTCAAACGTGCTGCCGCCCGATTTCGTCGCCCGCCATGCCGGCGAGAAGCGCTGGGCGAGCCTCAGGCCCGAATCCGTCCGCCTTGTCGAACAGGCGCCTGGAGCCATTGCCGCAACCGTCATCTCCAGCGCCTATATGGGCGGCACCACGCGGCTCGGCCTTGATGTCGAAGGCCAGCGCATCAACGCCGTCTTGTCAGCCGGCGAAGCCATTCCGGCCGATGGCAGCGCCGTCCACATCGGCTTTTCCCGCGACGATTTGCACCTGATGGACGAAACCGGATGAATGGGGCTGCCTCCGCATCCGGAGCCATCCTGCCAGCACGCAGCGGCCTGCTCGGCAATCTGTCGGATACGCTGTGGCGCAAGCCGACGTTGTTGCTTTTGCTGATGCTGGCGCCGCCGGTCCTTTGGCTCGGCATCGTCTACCTCGGCTCGCTTTTCGCGCTTCTTCTTCAGAGCTTCTTCTCGATCGATGAGTTTTCCGGGCTCATCAACCGCCAGTTCACGCTGAAAACCTATGGCGAACTGCTGCGACCCTCCAACATAGACATCATCGTGCGCACGGTCTCGATGGCCGCTCTGGTGACGTTGGCCGCCGCCATTGTCGCCTTTCCGATCGCCTATTTCGCGGCCCGCTACGCGCGCGGAAAATGGAAGGCGTTGTTTTACCTCGGCATCATGCTGCCGCTCTGGTCGAGCTATCTGGTCAAGATTTACGCCTGGAAGCTCATTCTGGCCAAGGAGGGCATACTCACCTGGCTGTTAGCCAAGCTGCACCTCACCTGGCTGATCGATGCCTGGCTGTCGCTGCCGGTCGTCGGCGGCAATTCGCTGTCGGTCTCCTTCACCGGCACGTTCATCGTCTTCGTCTATGTCTGGCTGCCCTTCATGATCCTGCCGGTCCAGGCAGCGCTCGAACGCGTCCCGCAAAATCTCGTCGAGGCCTCGTCCGATCTGGGCGCGACTCCGGCCCAGACCTTCCGCACCGTGCTGTTCCCGCTGGCATTGCCGGGGATCGTTGCCGGTTCGATCTTCACCTTCTCGTTGACCCTTGGGGACTACATCATCCCTCAGATCATCGGCACGTCGCGCCTGTTCATCGGCCAGGCGGTCTATGCCCACCAGGGAACTGCCGGCAACATTCCGCTGGCCGCCGCCTTCACCGCCGTGCCGATCGTCGTCATGGGGTTCTACCTGTGGGGCGCCAGACGCCTGGGAGCCTTCAATGCGCTCTGACCGAGATTCCGCCCCGCTTCGCCTGAAGATCGCCGCCGCTGTGGGCCTCGCCTTCCTGCATCTGCCGCTGCTTCTGATTTTCATCTACGCCGTCACCACGGAGGAGCGCAGCTACCAGTGGCCACCGCCCGGCCTGACCCTGCAATGGTTTGCCGTCACGTGGAATCGCCCCGACGTCTGGCAGGCGCTGTTGCTGTCTCTCAAGGTCGCCGCCATTTCCACAGCCATTGCCCTGATCCTGGGCACGCTGTGCGCTGCTGCCGTCAGCCAGACGAGATTTTTTGGCCGGGAAACCATATCGCTGCTCGTCATCCTGCCCATTGCGCTGCCCGGCATCATCACCGGCATTGCGCTGCGCTCGGCTTTCAACTTGGCCGACATTCCGTTCTCCACCTGGACGATCATTCTCGGCCACGCCACTTTCTGCGTCGTTGTTGTCTACAACAACGCAGTCGCTCGCTTCCGCCGCGTCTCCGGCTCGCTGGTCGAAGCCTCGATGGATCTAGGCGCCGACGGCTTCCAGACCTTCCGTTATGTGATCCTTCCCAATATCGGCACGGCGCTTGTCGCTGGCGGCATGCTCGCCTTTGCGCTGTCATTCGACGAGGTCATCGTCACCACGTTTACCGCCGGCCAGCAGCAGACCCTGCCCATATGGATGCTCGAGGAACTGGTGCGCCCGCGCCAGCGCCCGGTCACCAATGTCGTCGCCATGGTCGTCGTTCTGGTGACGCTGCTGCCGATTCTCGCGGCCTACTATCTCACCCGGGACGGCGACCAGATCGCCGGTTCCGGTAAATAAGGAGGATACCCATGCACACCGAAATGCTCATCGGAACGAAATTCGAGGTCGGGACCGAGGCCGGCGAGGCTGTGCTGAACCCCCGCACCGGCGCGAAAATCCTCGACCTGCCGGAAGCCTCGGAAAGCCAGATCGAAGCTGCCGTCTTGGCGGCCGAGAAAGCTTTCGTCACCTGGTCTCGCACCACGCCGGCCCAGCGCTCCGTCTATCTGCTGAAGGTCGCCGAACGCATCGAGGCCGAGGCGAAGGAATTCGCAGCACTCGAGGCGCTGAACTGCGGCAAGCCGGTCAATGCCGTGCTCAATGACGAGATTCCCGCCATCGTCGACTGCTACCGCTTCTTCGCCGGCGCAGTGCGTTCCATGCCGGGCGTCGTCGCCGGCGAATACCTGTCCGGCCACACCTCGATGATCCGCCGCGATCCGATCGGCATCGTTGCCTCCATCGCGCCTTGGAACTACCCGCTGATGATGATGGCCTGGAAGCTGGCGCCGGCCATCGGCGGCGGCAACACGGTCGTCTTCAAGCCCTCCGAGCAGACGCCGCTCACCGCCCTGAAGCTCGCCAGGATCATGGCCGAGATCCTGCCCGAGGGCGTCGTCAATGTCGTGCTTGGCCGCGGCGTCACCGTCGGCAACGCGCTGATCAACCACCCCAAGGTCAACATGATCTCCATCACCGGCGACATCGCCACCGGCAAGAAGGTGCTGGAGGCCGCCGCCAAATCGGTCAAGCGGACCCATCTGGAACTGGGCGGCAAGGCCCCGGTCATCGTCTTCGACGACGCCGATATCGATGCCGTCGTCGCCGGACTGCGCGCCTTCGGCTACTACAATGCCGGCCAGGACTGCACCGCCGCCTGCCGCGTCTATGCCGGCGAAAAAGTCTACGAAAAGCTGGTCGCCGACCTGTCCTCCGCCGTCTCCACCATCCACTATGACGACGCCGACGACACCGCCAACGAGATCGGCCCGCTGATCTCGATGCGCCAGCGCGACCGTGTCGCTTCCTTCGTCGAGCGCGCCTCCCAGCTCAAGCATGTCGAGATTACGACAGGTGGCAAGGTCGGCGACGGCACCGGCTTCTACTATCAGCCGACCGTCGTCGCCGGCGCGCTGCAGGACGACGAGATCGTGCGCCGCGAGGTCTTCGGTCCGGTCGTCTCGGTCACCCGCTTCTCCGAGGTCGACGACGCGGTCAACTGGGCCAACGACAGCGACTACGGCCTCGCCTCGTCGGTCTGGACGAAGGACATCTCGCGCGCCATGTCGACGGCGGCGCGCCTGCAATATGGCTGCACCTGGATCAACACGCATTTCATGCTGACCAACGAGATGCCGCATGGCGGCCTCAAGCAGTCCGGCTACGGCAAGGACATGTCGGTCTACGCGCTGGAGGACTACACCGCCGTCCGCCACGTCATGATAGCGCACTGAATCTTAGGAACTGGATGCTACCATCCTCCCGCGTTTGATTTTTCGGGGGAACGATCATGCAGACAGTCAGCGACCGGGACGCCTTCAGCGTGGGAGGTTTCCCGCTGCTTTTCGTATGGCTGGTCACGATGGGCGTCGCGGCGCTCTTCCTGTGGCCGCTCATCATCCCGATCGCCGTGGTCGGCATTCTCTTTGCCAGCGGCTTCACCATCATCCAGCCGAACGACGCCAAGGTCATCACCTTCTTCGGCCGCTATGTCGGCACGCTGCGCAAGAGCGGCTTTCTCTACACCGTACCGTTTTCGTCGAAGACAAGGGTGCCGCTGAAGCTGATCAACTTCGTCACCGACCACCTCAAGGTCAACGACCGCAACGGCAACCCCATCGAGATCGGTGCCGTCGTCGTGTGGCGCGTCACCGACGCCGCACAGGCCACTTTCAACGTCGACGAATACAAGACCTTCGTTGCCAACCAGAGCGACAGCGCCATTCGCGCGCTCGCTGCCCACTACCCCTATGATTCCGAAACCGAGCAATCGCTGCGCGGCAATATCGACGAGGTCGCCGAGCAGTTGCAGACCACACTTCAGGTCAAGCTCGCCGTCGCCGGCATCCATGTCGACGAGGCCAGGCTCACCCATCTCGCCTATGCCTCCGAGATTGCCGGCGCCATGCTGAAGCGCCAGCAGGCGGTCGCCATCTTCCAGGCGCGCCGCTACATGGTCGAGAACGCGCTCGCCATCATCGACGAGGTCATGCTGCATTTCGACAAGAGCTCCGGCGTCGCGATCTCCGACGACAAGAAGGCCGACCTCATCAACAGCCTCCTGGTGGTCATGACCTCCGAAAAGGAATCGAGCCCGGTCCTCAGCGTCGGTCGCTAGGTGCTTATCTCGCCTCTTGCGCGAGAGATCGGATTGCCCGGTTTGCCACTATGGCAAATGGCAATCCGGGTGAGGGGTCATCCACCATCACCGACAATATTGTCCCTCCCCATCTGGTCCGACCAGATATTCCCGGCTAGATTGCCGCTCAGGCCATGGTGCCGGGGGAGGGATCGTCATGAAAATCGGCTTCTGCATGTTCCTGTGGACGACCAACGTCACGGCGAAGCACAGGAACCTGCTCAAGGACATCAAGGCGACCGGCTATGATGGCGTCGAAATCCCGATCTTCGAGGGCACGCCGGACGACTACAGGCGCCTTGGCGACATGCTCGACACGATCGGCCTCGAGCGCACCTCGGTCTCGGCGATGGGCGACCCGTCGATGAACCTGATATCGCCCGACGCCGCCACCCGCCGCAAGGGCGTCGCCTACATGAACTGGGCGATCGACTGCGCCAACGCGCTCGGCGCCGACCGCCTGTCCGGCCCCCTGCACTCGACGCTCGGCGCCTTTTCGGGCGTCGGGCCGACCGCGGCCGAGAAGAAGCGCTCGGTTGCCTCGCAACGCGCCATCGGCGATCATGCCGGTAAACAAGGGGTTACCATTGGGCTTGAGGCGCTGAACCGCTTTGAGTGCTACCTGCTCAACACCATGGCCGACCTGGCCGAGCATCTCGACGAAATCGACCACCCCCACATCAAGGGGATGTACGACACCTTCCACGCCAACATCGAGGAAGCCGACCCGATCGCTGCCTATACCAAGCATGTCAGGCACTTCGCCCATATCCACATTTCCGAGAATGATCGCGGCGTGCCGGGGCGCGGCAACATCCCGTGGAAGAAGACCTTCGCGGCGATCCGCCAGAGCGGCTACGACGACTGGCTGACCATCGAGGCCTTCGGGCGCGGCCTCAAGGACCTTGCCGCCGCCACCAAGGTCTGGCGCGACTTCGCCGAGAGCCCGGAAGCTGTCTACCGTGAGGGCTACACCCACATCCGCAACCACTGGAAGAAGGCGGGAAAGGCGAAGTAGCTCGATTTCTTGGATGTCCCGGAACGCAGCCGGTTTAAAAAAGGGAACCAGGGCACCTTTAGGAACCTTCTTGTAGCAGGCAGGAAGCGCCCGTAAGTCGCTTCCACGCATTGTGTACGAAAGAAGGAAAGCCCGTGACTCTGAAGCTCAACACCATCATCTGCAGCACCCGTCCCGGCCGCCGCGGCCCCAAGGTCGCCGAGTGGTTTCACAAACTTGCCGGCGAGCACGGCAAGTTCGAGCCGGTCTTGGTCGATCTCGCAGATTTCGAACTGCCTGTCTTCGACGAGCCCAAGCATCCAAGGCTGCAGCAATATGAGCACGAGCACACCAGGCGCTGGAGCGAGAGCGTGGCGTCAGCCGACGCCTTCGTGTTTGTCTCGCCGGAGTATAATTACTTCGCGCCGCCGTCGCTGGTGAACGCGATCACCTATCTTTCCAAGGAGTGGAACTACAAGCCGGCCGGCGTTGTCAGCTATGGCGGCATCTCCGGCGGTTTGCGCGCCGCCCAGTCGGAACGGCTGCTCTTCACGACGCTGAAGATGATGCCGATTCCCGAAGGCGTACCGATTCCGTTGTTCAGCCAGCACATCGGCGACGACGGCGTCTTCAGCCCGACAGAGCCGGTCGTTGAAGGCGCAAAACTGATGCTCGGAGAACTGCACCGTTGGGCGGAAGCCTTGCAGCCGATGCGTGAGAAAGCCGCCTGAGGCCCAGGAAAGTCCGGTGCTTATGTGCACGTGTCGGACGGCTCGACCCGGCCCCGAAGCGACCGTGAAGCACTCTAGCCCTGCGAGGCGGCGATCTCGGCCTTCGCTTCGCCGGCCGCGGTGCCCTTGCCGCCTGGCGCGCCGGCATTGGCTTGCGAACCGGCGCCCGGTTCGGGCGCGTCCGGCCGCCGTATTGTTGGTGCCGCTTCCAGGACCAGCGGCATCAGCCCGTCGCCGCCATCGTCGAGGATCTCGAACAAGTGACGCCGCATGCGCGGCTCCCAGAACTTGTTGATGTGTTCGGCCACGCCGGCCACGCCTTCCTCATGCGGTTTCGATGTAAAGAAGGTGGCGATCTGGTTGGCCATGCGCACCAGCTTCTCGCGCGGCCCGGTCCGGTGCTGTTCATCATGCGACATGTTTGGCGGCTTCCGATGTGATGCGGTTGGCGTGGGTGAAGACGTCGAAATCCTCGCCGCGCACCAGTGCCACAAGCGTCATGCCGGCGGCCTCCGCCGTGCGGATGGCAAGTGCTGTTGGCGCCGATACGGCGATGATGAAGGAAGCGCCGATCGCCGCCGTCTTCTGGACCATTTCGACCGAGATGCGCGAGGTGACAACTACTGCGCCGGTCGATCCGTCGATGCCCTTGCGTGCCAAGGCGCCGGCCAGCTTGTCGAGTGCGTTGTGCCGACCGACATCTTCGCGGGCCTGCACCACGCCGCTGCCCGGAACGTATAGGCCGGCGGCATGTACCGCGCCGGTCTCGGCATGCAGCGGCTGCACCTTCGACAATTGCTTGACTGAACGCACAATGTCGCCGGCTGTTAATGTAAGCGTCGACGCACCGACGTCTTTGACGGCGCGCATGGCTTCCTCGATCGATTCGATGCCGCAAAGACCGCAGCCGACGGGGCCGGCCAATCGGCGGCGGCGCGTCTCGAAGCGTGTATTGGCCTGATCCTTCAGCCGGATCTGGATGTCGATACCCGCGCCATGGTCCTCGACAGCAATCGCCTCGATTTCATCGGCTGAGCCGATAATCCCTTCGGTGAGCGAAAAGCCGAGCGCAAAATCCTCGAAATCCGCGGGCGATGCCATCATCACCGCATGCGTGGTTCCGGCAAAGGAAAACGCCACCGGCGTTTCCTCCGGCACCATTCGGTTTCCGGTCGCCGTGCCCGAGGGACGACGGGTCAGCCGTGTCGCCTCGGAAAGGGGAGGGCGCAAGCGCACGCAGGCTACTCCGCCGCCTCGAGACGTCCCGATATACGCCGGCTTTCGTTAGCTTGCCGGCTGTATTCGGTCTGCCACTCGCTCGGTCCGTTGGAAGGCCCGACCTGCACCGCCGTCACCTTGTATTCTGGGCAGTTGGTTGCCCAGTCGGAGAAGTCGGTGGTGATGACATTGGCCTGCGTGTCGGGGTGATGGAAGGTCGTGTAGACAACCCCCGGCGCCACGCGGTCGGTAATCAGCGCGCGCAGCGTCGTCTCGCCGGCGCGGCTTGCCACCCGTACCCAGTCTTCGTTGCGGATGCCGCGCTGTTCGGCATCGTGCGGATGGATCTCCAGTCGGTCTTCCCCGTGCCAGGTCACATTCTCGGTGCGCCGTGTCTGCGCCCCGACATTGTATTGCGAAAGGATGCGGCCGGTCGTCAGAAGCAAGGGGAACCGTGGACCGGTCCGCTCGTCTGTCGCGACATATTCGGTGCGGATGAACTTGCCCTTGCCGCGCACGAAACCGTCGATATGCATGATCGGCGTGCCGAGAGGCGCCTGTTCGTTGCACGGCCACTGCACCGAGCCCATCTTTTCGAGATAGTCATAGGAAACCTTGGCGAAGCTCGGCGTCGTGCTGGCGATTTCGTCCATGATCTCGGACGGATGCGCGTAGGCCCATTTCAGGCCCATCGCCTGCGCCAGGCCTTGCGTCACTTCCCAGTCGGCCATGCCGTTCTTCGGCGCCATCACCTTGCGCACCCGGTTGATGCGGCGTTCGGCGTTGGTAAAAGTGCCGTCTTTCTCCAGGAAGGTCGAGCCCGGCAGGAAAACATGCGCGTAGTTGGCGGTCTCGTTAAGGAAGAGATCGTGCACCACCACGCATTCCATCGCCGCAAGGCCTGCTGCCACGTGATGCGTGTCTGGATCGGACTGCAAGATGTCCTCGCCCTGCACGTAGAGACCGAGGAAGGTGCCCTCGACGGCGGCGTCCAGCATGTTGGGAATGCGCAGTCCCGGCTCGTGGTCCAGCTTCACGCCCCACAGGCTGTCATAGATGTCGCGCACCGCGTCACCCGAAATATGCCGGTAGCCTGGCAGTTCGTGCGGGAAGGAACCCATGTCGCAGGCGCCCTGCACATTGTTCTGGCCGCGCAGCGGGTTAACACCGACGCCTTTGCGGCCGATATTGCCGGTCGCCATGGCGAGGTTGGCAATCGCGATCACGGTCGTCGAACCCTGGCTGTGCTCGGTCACGCCGAGCCCGTAATAGATCGCGCCATTGCCGCCGGTCGCATAGAGACGTGCTGCACCGCGGATTTCTTCCGGATCGACGCCCGAAAGCGCGCCAACCGTTTCCGGGCTGTTTTCAGGCAACGCCACGAACGACGCCCAGTCCTGGAATTCGGCCCAGTCGCAGCGCTCGCGGATGAAGGCTTCGTCGAACAGCCCTTCGGTGACGATGACATGCGCCAGCGACGTCAGGACGGCGACATTGGTACCTGGCTTCAGCGGCAGATGATGCTGCGCCTCGACATGGGCCGAGCGCACAATGTCCGTGCGGCGCGGATCGAGCACGATCAGCTTGGCACCGGCCCTCAGCCGCTTCTTCATGCGCGAGGCGAAAACCGGATGCGCATCCGTCGGGTTGGCTCCGATGATCATCACCACGTCGGTATGCTCGACGCTGTCGAAATCCTGGGTGCCGGCCGAGGTGCCATAGGTCTGGCCAAGCCCGTAGCCGGTCGGCGAGTGGCAGACGCGCGCGCATGTGTCGACATTGTTGTTGCCGAAACCCTGCCGGATCAGCTTCTGGACGAGATAGGTCTCTTCGTTCGTGCAGCGCGAAGAGGTAATGCCGCCGATTGCCGTGCGTCCATACTGGTACTGGATGCGGCGGAACTCGTTGGCCGTATGGGTCAGTGCTTCTTCCCACGACACTTCACGCCATGGATCGGTGATCTTCTCGCGGATCATCGGGTTGAGGATGCGCTCCTTGTGGGTCGCGTAGCCATAGGCGAAGCGGCCCTTGACGCAGCTGTGGCCTCGATTGGCCTTGCCGTCCTTGTAGGGAACCATGCGCACCAGTTCATCGCCGCGCATTTCCGCCTTGAACGAGCAGCCGACGCCGCAATAGGCGCAGGTTGTCACCACCGAGTGCTCGGCCTGGCCGATTTCGATCA
>JBBSOT010000029.1:0-27557 GCA_038259455.1 Hyphomicrobiales bacterium
GGCGCCTCCTGCCAGCAATAGACTGGAGGCAAACACTGTCGCCCTGAGCAGCCTGTTCAGCATTTCAAGTTCTCCTCTTTTCACGTGCAACTTCACACGCTTTTGGCTGTTTTGACGCCCGAAAGCCGGTCTCGCCGGTATTCTAGGGCGAACCGGAAGAGCAAATGTCGACCGGCCATAATCGAAGACTAGACAGGTGCAAGTGCAAATTCAACAACGCACTGATTGACGCAACGTCGTGCAGAAGAATGCCGTCGCCGATGCTTCTGGCAGTAGGGCAAAAAGGGTTCAGAATACAGATTCTGCCTATTCCGGCGCTCTGGCAACGAAGACGCCGAATGGCGGAAGCGTGGTCGATCCGTTCACCGATTGTCCATCACCGTCAAGCAGCCTTTGCAGTTGGACGTCGCCTGTCGGAATATCCCACTCGACCGCCTCGTCACCGAAATTGAAGGCGCAGACAAGCCGCTCCTCGCCATTCTCGCGCACAAAGGCCAGAACATTTTCGGGCGCGTCGAGAAATACCATCGAACCGTCCCGCAGGGCCGGATGCTGTTTGCGCAAGGCGAGCATTTCCCGGTAGCGCGCCAGCACCGAGTGCGCCGCAGAATTCTGGGTGTCCGCGGCCCTGTCAAGATGATCGTCGGGTATCGGCAGCCAGGGCTTTTCCAACGAGAAGCCAGCATTGTCGGCAGCGGCCTCCCAGACCATCGGCGTCCGGCAACCATCCCTCCCCTTGAAGCCCGGCCAGAAGCGGATACCGTAGGGATCGCGCAAGTCCTCGAACGCGATGTCGGCTTCGGTCAACCCAAGCTCCTCGCCCTGATAGAGGCAGATCGAGCCGCGCAGGCAGACAAGGAGCGCGATGGCGAATTTCGCCACGACATCGGTGTCGCCCCCCGGTTGCGTCCAGCGCGAGACGTGCCGGACCACGTCATGGTTCGAAAAAGCCCAGCAGACCCAGCCGTCGCGGACCGTGTGTTCGAAAGCCTCAACGCAGCGGCGAACATGGGCAGCGGAAAAGTCCGGCCCAAGCAGGTCGAATGTGTAGCACATATTCAGCTTGTCATCGCCGCGCGTATAGGCTGCCACGGTCTGGAGGGACCTATTCTCGTCGCCGACTTCGCCGACCGAGGCGCGCGCCGGGTATTCGTCGAGCAGCGCGCGAAAGCGCTTGAGAAAATCGACTGTCTCCGGCTGTGTCTTGTCGAAGAGATGCGACTGAAAGAGGTAGGGGTTGGTCTCGCTGATCGTGCCAGCCATGCTCTCAGCCAGCGGTGGGTTGTCGCGCAGCCAGCGATCGTGGGCATAGTAGTTGACGGTATCGAGACGGAAGCCGTCAACGCCCCGCTCAAGCCAGAAGCGCATGGCGCCGAGAAGCTCGTTCTGGACGTCGGGATTGTGAAAATTCAGGTCGGGCTGCGAGGCGAGGAAATTGTGCAGATAATACTGGCGACGCGTTGAATCCCATTCCCATGCCGGCCCGCCAAAGACGGAGAGCCAGTTGTTGGGCGCTGTACCGTCGGGCCTTGCGTCAGCCCAGACATACCAGTCGGCCATCGGGCCGTTGCGCGCGGATCGCGACTGCTCGAACCAGGGATGCTTGTCCGATGAATGCGAGATGACCTGGTCGATGATGAGCTTCAATCCATGCCCGTGGATCTCGGCCACCAGTTCATCGAAATCGTCCATCGTGCCGAACATCGGATCAACGGCCCGATAGTCCGACACATCGTATCCCATGTCGGCCATTGGAGAACGAAAGAATGGCGAGAGCCATATCGCATCGACGCCCAGCGAGGCGATATGGCCGATCCGTCGTGTGACGCCCTTGAGGTCACCGATGCCGCCGCCCGTTACATTCTGGAACGAGCGCGGATAGACCTGATAGATGGCGCAGCCACGCCACCAGTCGCTGTCGGGCCTGTCCTGCGTCATCGTCTCACCTCCATCAGGCGGTTCCACACTCGACCGCGAACGCAACGCTGCGCGCTTCGACCTCGAGGCCCTGAGCCGCGTCTTCATACCGCTCCCAGCGATGACCCGCGCGCATCGGCAGCATGAACGTGGCCGGTTCGCGGTCGCCGTTGATCATCACGGCGAAACGCAAGGCGCCACGGCCTTCCGTGCACAGCACCATCGCAATTTTCCGCGCCGAGGTATCCTCCCAAAGCGCGACCGTCATCGGCTCTCCCGACGGGCTCAACCAGGTGACATCGGCAACACCGGCTTCCGGCAGCATGTCACCAGAGAGCAGGCCGGTCTGCGTGAGTGCCGTCGTCGCCCGGCGCATGGCCGAGAGCGCGGCGACGAAATCCTCCAGGTCGACATCGCGTACCGACCAGTCGAGCCAGGTTAGGTCATTGTCCTGCGCATAGGCGTTGTTGTTGCCACGCTGCGTGCGGCCGAATTCGTCGCCGGCCGTCAGCATGATCGTGCCGCGCGAGGCGAAAAGGGTCGCAAGCAGCGCGCGCGCATCGCTTTTGCGCTGCGCGACGATCGCGGTATCAACGGTCTCGCCTTCGACGCCATTGTTCCAGGCAAGGTTCTCGTTGTGCCCGTCGCGGTTTTGCTCGCCGTTCGCCTCATTATGCTTGCGCTCGTAGCGCAGCAGATCGGCAAGTGTCGCACCGTCATGCGCGGCAATGAAATTGACGCTGCGGGTTCGCGGTGAGCCCTCGTGGCCAAAAATGTCCGATGAGCCGGCCAGCCGCGTCGCCAGAGCGCCGATCACGCCGTGATCGCCGCGCCAGAAGCGCCTGACATCGTCACGGTACTTGTCGTTCCATTCTTCGAACTGAGTGGGAAAATTGCCAAGCTGGTAGCCGCCCGAGCCGATGTCCCATGGCTCTGCGATCATCAACCGATCACCCAGTATCGGGTCTTCATTCATGCATTTCAGTAAAGACGCATTGCGGTCAAAGCCATGGCCGGTCCGGCCGAGCACAGGCGCAAGATCGAAACGGAAGCCATCGACCCCTGTATTCATGACGAAGTGCCTGAGCGCATCCAGCACCAGTTCCTCAACGATCGAATGATCGCAGGCCAGCGTGTTGCCGGTGCCGGTAGCGTTGACCAGATGCGCGGGATTCTCGCCGTGATGGCGATAGTATGTCAAATTGTCGAGACCGCGCATCGACAGCGTCGGCCCTTGCACGTCGCTCTCGCCCGTATGGTTGAACACCAGATCGAGAATGACGCCGATGCCGGCCCCGCGCAACGCCGCCACCGTCTCGCGCAGTTCGGCCACGCCACCCGGTGCCAGTCGCGGATCGAGCGCCATCAATGTCACCGGATTATAACCCCACCCGTTGGTCAGGCCGAGTGGTGGCAGATGGCGTTCATCGATCCACGCCGTCACCGGCATCAGTTCAACCGCCGATACGCCGATCTTTTGCAGATGTCGGATGATCGCCGGATGGGCGAGCGCGCCGATCGTGCCGCGTAGCTTTGCCGGAATATCCGGATGCAGCATCGAAAACGCCCGCACCGGCAATTCATAGACGAGGCCGCCAGGCTTCGACAGCGGCGGGTGCGGCGCTAGCGGTTTTGGCAGCAGGGTGGCCATCGCCTTCGGCACCAGCGGAGCGGTATCGCCACCCTCGCCTCGAGGCCTCGATAATTCCGGACTGTAGGCAAAGGGCCGGTCGATCTCGATTGCATAGGGATCGACGAGCAGCTTTTGCGGATCGAACCACAGCCCGCGCGCCGGGTCATAAGGACCATCAGCTCGAAACCCGTAGCGCATGCCTGCCCTGAGGCCTGGCACATGCGTTGCAAACGTACCATCTGTCTCGCGAGACAGCTCGAGCCTTTCGGTCTCTTCGCTTCCGGCCTTGTCGAACAGCGAAAGCCATATTCGCTCGGCAGCGCCGGACCAGACAGAAAAGCGGATTCCGTCCTTTCCGACTTGCGCGCCGAAGCGAGGCGCATGGCCGTTCGGCAATCGCCTCGGCGGCATCAGGTGATGACGCTTGGCGCGTCGCGCCCCGTATGGCTGTGGATGCCGGCAATGTCATCGGCCGCGCCAATCAGGTCGGCAAGCGCTTCCTGTGTCTCCATGTCGTGCCGGTGCGGATCGGGCTCGTAGCGCTCGACATAGAGGCGCAGCGTCGCGCCTGAGGTGCCGGTGCCGGAAAGGCGTATGACGACCCGCGACCCACCCTCAAACAGGATGCGAATGCCTTGATGTTCGCTGACCGAGCCATCGACCGGATCGTGGTAGGCGAAATCGTCGGCTGCCACGATCGCCATGCCGCGCACTTTGGTACCCGGCAGCGAGTCGAGCCTGGAGCGCAGCTCGCTGACCAGCGCATTGGCGCGATCCGACTCGACCTCTTCGTAGTCGTGGCGCGAATAGTAGTTGCGGCCATAGGTTGCCCAGTGTTTCGACACGATCTCCTTGGCGCTCTCGCCGCGCACGGCCAGAATGTTCAGCCACAGCAGAACGGCCCAAAGCCCATCCTTCTCCCGCACATGGTCGGATCCGGTGCCGGCACTTTCCTCGCCGCAGATCGTTGCCATGCCTGCGTCGAGCAGATTGCCGAAAAATTTCCAGCCGGTCGGCGTCTCGTACATGCCGACGCCCATCTTCTCGGCCACCCGGTCTGCCGCGCCGCTGGTCGGCATCGAGCGCGCAATACCCTTGAGCCCGTCCTTGTAGCCGGGCGCCAGATGCGCGTTGGCCGCCAGCATTGCCAGTGAATCCGACGGGGTGATAAAGATACCCTTGCCGATGATGAGGTTGCGGTCGCCGTCGCCATCGGACGCAGCCCCGAAATCCGGTGCATTCGGCCCCATCATCTCGTCATAGAGATGCTTGGCGTGGACGAGGTTCGGATCGGGATGATGGCCGCCGAAATCAGGCAGCGGATGGTAGTTGCGCGAGGTGCCATCCGGCGCCCCGAGCCTGTGCTCGAGGATTTCCTTGGCATAGGGGCCGGTCACCGCATGCATGGCGTCGAAGCGCATGCGAAAGCCGCCGGCAAACATCTTGCGGATGGCGTCGAAGTCGAACAGGCTTTCCATCAGTTCGGCATAGTCGGTGACAGGGTCGACGATTTCGACCGTCATCCCGCCAGCCGAACTGGTGGCGATCGTGTCGATGTCTACCGCATCGAAATCGGCAATCTGGTAGCGGCTGATCGACTTCGTCCGCTCATAGATCGCGTCGGTCAATTTTTCGGGCGCCGGGCCCCCGTTCTCGGCATTATACTTGATGCCAAAATCCTCTTTGGGCCCACCGGGATTGTGGCTCGCCGACAGGATGATGCCGCCAAAGGCCTTGCGCTTGCGAATGAGGTGCGAGGCTGCCGGCGTCGACAAGATACCGCCCCTGCCGACAATGACGCGTCCGAAGCCGTTGGCCGCTGCCATGCGGATGGCGATCTGGATGACCTCGCGGTTGAAGTAACGGCCGTCTCCGCCGATCACCAGATCCTTGCCGGAAAAGCCTTCCAGCGCGTCGAAGATCGACTGGATGAAGTTCTCAGCATAGTTCTTCTGCTGGAAGACCGGGACCTTCTTGCGCAGGCCGGATGTCCCGGGCTTCTGGTCGTGATAGGGTGTGGTTTCGACGGTCCTTGTCATGTCAGGCGGGCTTTCTTGCGACGAGCGAGCGATAGAGGTCGGCATATTTGCGGGCACTTCTGTCCCAAGAAACATCGGCCCTCATCCCCTGGCGCTGGATCAAGGTCCAGACATCGGGCATTGCATAGGCAGAAATCGCCCTTGCCACCGCATGCATGAAGGAGGCGCCATTGGCCGGCTCGAACTGGAACCCGGTTGCGACGCCTGCCGCAAGGGCAGCCTCATTGGCGTCGATGATCGTGTCGGCAAGGCCGCCGGTGCGCGCCACGATCGGCACGCAGCCATAACGCAGTCCGTAAAGCTGGGTCAGGCCGCACGGTTCGAACCGCGAAGGAATGATGATCGCGTCGCATCCGGCCTGCATGAGGTGAGACAGGCTCTCGTCATAGCCGATAACCACCCCGACCCGACCGCGGTGCCGTGCAGCACCGGCAAGCAGGGCGCCTTCGAACGCCGTGTCGCCGGACCCGAGGATGGCAATCCGGGCCCCCCCTCCGACCATCGCGTCGAGATTGGCGACCATCATGTCCATCCCCTTTTGCCAGGTCAGGCGGCTGACAACGCAGATGATCGGACTGTCGTCATGCTCGAGGCTGAAGCGTTTTTCGATGGCCTTCTTGTTGGCAGCACGGGCCTTCAGCTTTTGGTCCGAGAAGTTCGCCGCAAGGTGCTTGTCAGTCTGCGGATCCCAGGTCTCGATGTCGATCCCGTTGACAATACCGTAGAGATCGCTGGCGCGCATGTTGACCAGGCCATCCAATCCCATGCCGAACTCGGGAGAACGAATTTCCTGAGCGTATGTCGGGCTGACCGTTGTGATTGCCCATGCAGCCTGCAGGCCGGCCTTGAGAAAGCCGACGCCACCGTAATATTCGACGCCGTCGAGGCTCATGGCTGCCGCCGGCAATCCGAGTTCGGCAAAAATGCTTGAGCCAAACTGCCCCTGGAAGGCGAGGTTATGCACGGTCAGCGCCGATGGCGTGGTCACCGCAGCGCCATAGCGCATATAGGCCAGCGTCATGGCCGATTGCCAGTCATGCGCATGCACGAGGTCGGGCACATAGCCCTTGATCGCGCCGGCAGCGATGTCGGCTCCAACCTGGCTGAGCGCTGCAAAGCGTCGCCAGTTGTCAGGAAAATCCGACCCTGACGCATCGCCGTAGGGACCTCCCGGTCGGTCGAAGAGATGCGGTGCGTCAAGCACCAGAAGGTCAAGGCCTGCTACCCTGGCGCGGAACACAGAGGCCTTGCCGCCCTGCAGCGCAGCATATTTGTGCAAAGGTCTGCCTTTGCGAAAACCCTTCATGACAGCCGGATAACCGGGTATCAGGGTGCGCGTCGAAATCCCTTGCCCGGCCATTGCCAGCGGCAGCGCACCGGTCACGTCAGCCAGGCCGCCTGTCTTGATCAGCGGATAGATTTCCGGCGCAACCGCAAGTACCTGCATCAGCCCCTCGGCATCCGTTAGACGTCCAGCCTGTCGATCATGTCCTGGGTGATCAGGCAGATGCCTTTTTCCGACACACGGAATCGCTTGGCGTCGAGAATTGGATCCTCGCCGACGACCATGCCTTCGGGAATTTTCACGCCATGATCGATCACCACCCGCTTCAGCCGCGCATTGCGACCGACATAGCAGTCAGGCAGCATGACCACGTCTTCCAGTAGCGAGAAGGAATTGATGCGTGCCCCGGTGAAGATCAGGCTGCGCTTCAGCGAAGCACCCGATACGATGCAATCGCCGGCGACAAGTGACGATACCGCAGAACCGCGCCGTCCATCCACGTCGTGCACGAACTTTGCCGGCGGTTTCAATTCGGCATAGGTCCAGATCGGCCAGTCTCGGTCGTAAAGGTCGAGTTCCGGCGTGATGTCGGTGAGGTCGATATTGGCTTCCCAGTAGGCGTCGATCGTTCCGACATCGCGCCAGTAAGCCTCGTTCTCGGAGGTCGCGCGCACGCAGGACTTGTTGAAGCGGTGGGCGATCGCCTTACCGTGTTCGACGATATAGGGAATGATGTCCTTGCCGAAATCGCGCGTCGATTCGGGTTCGGCCGCATCGCGGCGAAGCTGATCCATCAGGAATTTGGTCCGGAAGACATAGATGCCCATCGACGCAAGGGCAAAGTCCGGCTTGTCGGGTATACCGGGCGGATCCGCCGGCTTCTCGATAAAGGAGATTATATTATCCTTGCCGTCGACATGCATGACACCGAAGCCGGTGGCTTCCATGCGGGGCACTTCCAGGCAGCCAACCGTCACGTCGGCATTGGCGTCGACATGCTGGCGCAGCATCAGTTCGTAGTCCATCTTGTAGATGTGGTCGCCGGCCAGGATCACCATATACTCCGGACCGTAGTCCTCGATGATGTCGATGTTCTGGTAGACCGCATCGGCCGTGCCTTCATACCATTGCGTTTCGGAAACGCGCTGGCTGGCTGGCAGGATGTCGAAGCTTTCGTTTCGCTCAGGCCGCAGAAAGTTCCAGCCGCGCTGCAGGTGACGGATCAGCGAATGCGCCTTGTACTGGGTCGCGACGCCCAGACGGCGAATGCCGGAATTCAGCGCGTTGGACAACGCAAAGTCGATGATGCGCGTCTTGCCGCCGAAATAGACTGCCGGCTTGGCGCGGCGATCGGTGAGTTCCTTCAGCCTGCTGCCCCGCCCGCCGGCAAGCACATAGGCCATCGCGTCACGCGCCAGCGGTTGGGTTCTGTTCTTGGCCTCCACCATCTTGTCCTCCCCGTTACTCATTCGCCCACAAATTCGAGCATGATCGTCGAAAGGGGCGGCAGCAGCATTGTTCCGGTCGCACCGCCCTCGCCTGCCGTTGCCTGTACAGCGCCGCCATTTCCCTTGCCCGAACCGCCATAATCGGAGGCATCGGTATTCATGATTTCCCGCCATTTGCCTGCCTTGGGCAAAGGCACGCGGTAGTTCTCGCGCGGCGCCGGCGTGAAGTTGGAGATGATGGCTACCGGGTTTTCACCGGGCGCGCTGCGCAGCCAGGCAAAAACCGAATTGTCGTTGTCGTCGGCAATCAGCCACGAAAAACCCTCGGGCTCGCAGTCACGCGCATGCAGCGCCGGGCGCGAGCGGTAGAGATAGTTGAGGTCGCGCACCAGCTTGTGAACACCCTGGTGGGGCGCCTCATCGAGCAGCCACCAGTCAAGCGCCCGCTCCTCGCTCCACTCGCGCCGCTGCGCGAATTCCTGGCCCATGAAAAGCAGCTTCTTGCCCGGATAACCCCACATGAAGGCGTAATAGGCGCGCAGATTGGCAAATTTCTGCCACTCGTCGCCAGCCATTTTGGTGAGCAGCGTCCCCTTGCCATGCACCACCTCGTCGTGGCTGAGCGGCAGGACGAAATTCTCACTGAACGCGTAAAGCAAGCCGAAGGTAAGGTCGTTGTGGTGATGCTTGCGGTGGATCGGATCACGCGCGAAATATTCAAGCGTATCGTGCATGAAGCCCATGTTCCACTTGAAACCGAAGCCGAGCCCGCCCTCATAAACCGGTTGCGAGACCTTGGGCCACGAGGTCGATTCCTCGGCAATGGTCATGACGCCCGGATGGTGGCCGTAGACCTCCTCGTTCATCTTCTGGAGGAAGCTGACGGCCTCGAGGTTCTCGCGCCCACCCTTCTCGTTGGGAATCCATTCGCCCTGCTTGCGCGAGTAGTCCAAGTAAAGCATCGATGCCACGGCATCGACGCGCAAGCCGTCGATGTGAAACTTCTCGGCCCAGTAAAGCGCATTGTTGACGAGGAACGAGACCACCTCGCGGCGTCCAAAATTGTAGATCGCGGTGTTCCAGTCGGGATGAAAGCCCTTGCGCGGATCGGCGTGCTCGTAGAGCGCTGTACCGTCGAACATAGCCAGCCCGTGCGCGTCGACCGGAAAATGTGCCGGCACCCAGTCGAGGATCACACCGATGCCAGCCCTGTGGGCACCATCAACAAAGCGTGCGAAACCCGCCGGCTCGCCGAACCGTGCGCTCGGCGCGTAGAGCCCGGTCGTCTGGTAGCCCCAGGACGGGTCGTACGGATGCTCGGAAACCGGCATGAACTCGATATGTGTAAAGCCGCTATCCACAACATAGGGGATCAGCCGGTCGGCCATTTCATCCCATGACAGGAATGTCCCATCGTCGCGGCGTTGCCACGAGCCGGCATGCACCTCCAGCGTGGAAATCGGCTCGCGCCGCTTGTCTGCCTTGCGCCAGTAGGCGCGGTGCTTGTCGTCACCCCATTCATGGGAAAGCGGCGCTGCCGTCACCGATGCTGTCGCTGGCCGAAGTTCGGAGCGGGTCGCGTAAGGGTCGGCCTTCAACGGAACGACATTTCCCTGCGCGCCGACGATCTCGTATTTGTAGGCGTGACCCGGACCGATATCGGGAATGAACACTTCCCAGATGCCGGTGTCGGCGCGGTTTCGCATCGTGTGACGGCGACCGTCCCACTCGTTGAAGTCGCCGACCACGGAGACCCGCCTGGCGTTGGGGGCCCAGACGGCAAAGTTGAAGCCGGTCGCGCCCTCGTGATCGAGCTGGTGCGCGCCGAGCTTGTCGAACAGCCGCAAATGAGAGCCTTCGGCAATGTAGTAGTCGTCCATCGGGCCAAGCACCGGGCCGAACGAATAGGGGTCGGTCAGCCACCAGTCGCCGCCCGCATTGCGTGCATGGTAGCGCAGGGGCTGGCGCTTGCCGATGGTAAGCTTGCCCTCGAAGAAGCCGCCGTCATGGCGGCGAACAAGCGTGCCCGCCTCCTCTCCGGAAAGCGTAAAGGCACTGACCGCTTCGGCATGCGGGACGAAACAGCGGGCAACCAGGCCACCCGACGCTTCATGCACACCAAGCACTGCAAAGGGATTGCCATGGGCGCCCGCGACAATCGCCTGCATGTCTCCCGCGGCTACCTGCCCGTGCTCGTCCCGTTTCGCTGAAGCGCGAGGCTTCTTCATAAATTCAAGGCCCTCCCTCTCTTGCCAGCGGTCTTGTCGCCGCCTTTGGACAATTCACGTCAAACCGGGACGTTCCAAATTTCCTTTGCGTATTGCCGGATCGTCCTGTCGGACGAAAACCATCCAACGCGGGCAACATTGCGTATCGCCCTGGCGTACCAGTCTGGACTGTCACGCCAGACCGCATCGACATCGCGCTGCGCGGCGGCGTAGGAATCGAAATCGGCGGCCACCATGAACCAGTCGTGCTGATAAAGACCGTCGATCAGTTCGGCATAGCGTGTCGGATCGCTTGGCGAGAAAACGCCTGTGGCAATCGCCGAAAGCGCTTGTGAAAGTTCGGGCGAACCGTCGATCACCGCCTTTGGATCGTAACCGTTGTTCCTGCGCTCAGCCACTTCCTCGGTCTTCAGGCCGAAGATGAAGATATTCTCATCGCCAACGCATTCGCTGATCTCGACATTGGCGCCATCAAGCGTGCCGATTGTCAAGGCGCCGTTGAGCGCGAACTTCATGTTGCCGGTGCCGGACGCTTCCATGCCCGCCGTCGAGATCTGCTCCGACAAATCGGCCGCCGGCATCATGATCTCGGCAAGGCTGACATTGTAGTTGGGGATGAAGACCACCTTCAACAGGCCGCGCACTGCCGGATCCCGATTGATGACCTTGGCAACGTCGTTGGCCAGCTTGATGATCAGCTTGGCGTTGTGATAGCTCGGCGCCGCCTTGCCGCCGAAGAATTTTACCCTCGGGAGCCAATCACGCTCGGGATGCGAGCGGATCTGGTCATATAGCGCCACCGCCTCGACAATGTTGAGAAGCTGACGCTTGTATTCGTGGATGCGCTTGACCTGGATATCGAAGAGCGCTGACGGATCGACCTTTATCCCCAGGCGTGTGGCGACGAGATTGGAAAGCCGCTCCTTGTTGGCGCGCTTGACCGCGGCGAACTTCTCGCGGAAGGCCGAGTCTTCGGCAAAGTCTTCGAGCTTCTTCAGTTCGTTGATGTCGTCGAGGAACTTGTCGCCAATGGCTTCGCGCGCGAGCCCAGTCAAACCGGGATTGCACTGGATAAGCCAACGCCTCGGCGTGATCCCGTTCGTCTTGTTGTTGATGCGGTCGGGATAGAGCTTGTGCAGATCGGCGAAGATAGTTTCCTTCATGAGTTCCGTATGAAGCGCCGATACGCCGTTGATGCTGTGCGAGCCGACAAAGGCCAGGTTGCCCATCCGGACTCGGCGGTCGCCATCCTCCTGGATAAGCGAAATCCGCCGCACCTGCTCGTCGCTGAAGTCACCCGCGGCACGCACCTCATGCAGGACTTCGGCGTTGATCGCGTAGATGATCTGCATATGGCGCGGCAACAGGCGCTCGAACATGGGCACCGGCCAGCTTTCCAGCGCTTCGGGCAGAAGCGTGTGGTTGGTGTAGGCAAAAGTCCGCTTGGTGATGTCCCAGGCGTCGTCGAAATCGATGCCATGAATGTCCATCAACAGGCGCATCAGTTCGGCAACGGCGATGGCCGGATGCGTGTCGTTGAGGTGGATCGCTGCCTGGTCCGGCAAGGAATGCAGATCGCCAAACTGGCTGAAATGCCGCTGGATGATGTCCTGGAGCGAGGCGGTCGAGAAGAAGTATTCCTGGCGCAGGCGCAACTCCTGCCCGGCCTGGTGGGAATCGGCGGGGTAGAGGACCCGCGACAGCGATTCCGCCTTGTTACTCTCGCGCAACGCGCCGATATGGTCGCCGGCGTTGAAGGCATCAAGCAGGATCGGATCCGTGGCCATGGAAGACCATAGCCGCAGCGTGTTGACCCGCTTGCCACGCCAGCCGACGACCGGCGTATCGTAGGCGACGGCCAGGATGCGCTCAATCGGCTTCCAGACGTGGCGCTCCAGTTTGCCCTTGCCGGAGGTGACCGACTCGACGTGACCGCCGAAGCCGACCTCAAACGACCGCTCCCGGCGCTCGAACTCCCACGGATTACCGTGGTCGAGCCAGTCTTCGGGCAGTTCCACCTGCCAGCCGTCCGAAATTTCCTGGCGGAACATGCCGTTGGCGTAGCGAATTCCGTATCCGTGCGTCGGTACGTCAACAGTCGCCATGCTTTCCATGAAGCAGGCAGCCAGACGACCGAGGCCGCCATTTCCGAGAGCAGCGTCGGGTTCAAGGCCGGCGATGACGTCAAGCTCGACACCGAGCGACGCCAGTGCCTTGCGCATAGGGTCCAGCAGGCCAAGATTGGAGAAGGCGTCCCGCATCAGCCGCCCGATCAGGAATTCGAGCGAAAGGTAATAGACCCGCTTTTCCTTGAGATCGTAGGTTTCCTTGGTGGATTCTATCCAGTGATCGATGATGCGGTCCCGCACGACCTCTATCGACGCGGTCAGCCAGTCATGCGGCGTTGCGACTGTCGCATCCTTGCCGATCCGGTATTTCAGCGCCTTGACGATCTCGGCCGAAAGAGTTTCGGGATCGGAATTTTCCAGGATGGGCTGCGGGAATTCGGTGGTCATAGCGCGCGTCATATCGCCCCTGTATTAAATGTGCTGTCCTAGAGCAGGACAGTTCCCAGCAATCCTCCCGGTCCAATGCTAGCGGTTCCGGACTTTTTTTCAAACGTTTATGCGCGCCTCGATAAATTAGTCGATCAGGCTTACGCCGCCTTTGCCGCCTCGGGGGGCTCCTTGGCGCCGGTCATGAAGGCAACAGCATCCGACATTGAATATTCCTTCGGATCGATGACCAGCAGCCGACGACCGAGACGGTGAATGTGGATCCTGTCGGCAACCTCAAAGACGTGAGGCATGTTGTGCGAGATCAGCACGATCGGCAGGCCGCGTTTCTTCACATCGAGTATCAGTTCGAGCACACGGCGCGATTCCTTGACGCCAAGGGCGGCCGTCGGCTCATCCATGATGATCATCTTGGAGCCGAAGGCTGCGGCGCGGGCCACCGCAACGCCCTGGCGCTGTCCACCCGATAACGTCTCGACGGCCTGGCCGATATTCTGGATTGTCATCAGGCCTAGCTCGGTCAGTTTTTCACGCGCCCGCTGTTCCATGGCCGGACGGTCCAGCATGCGCAGCCAGTCTCCCAGAAATCCCGGCCGCCGGATTTCGCGTCCGAGGAACATGTTGTCGGCAATCGACAGCGCCGGCGACAGTGCGAGATTCTGGTACACGGTCTCGATGCCGGCCGCCCTGGCCTCGATGGGCGACTTGAAGCGAACCGGCTTGCCGTCGAGACGAATCTCGCCTTCATCCGGAGTTACGGCGCCTGAGATCGCCTTGATCAAGGTCGATTTGCCGGCGCCATTATCGCCAATGACTGCCAGTATTTCACCCGGATAGAGGTCGAAATCGGCCCTGTCGAGCGCTGTTACCCGACCGTAGCGCTTGACCAGTCCGCGTGCCGTGAGAATGGGTTCCGGTGCCATCAGCCTGCAACCTTTCTGATCCATTGGTCGATTGCCACGGCGCCGATGATCAGGACGCCGATCAGCAGATAAGTCCATTGCGGGTCGGTGCCTATCAGCCGCAGCCCGAGCGAGAATACGCCGACAATCAGTGCGCCGAAGAGCATCCCGAGGATCGACCCGCGCCCGCCGAAAAGCGAGATGCCGCCGATCACAACCGCGGTTATGGATTCGATATTGGTGAACTGACCGGATGTCGGCGAAACCGAGCCAAGACGACCGATCAGAACCCAGCCGGCCAAGGCACAGATCAGGCCGGAGATGACATAGACCGAAATGAGCATGCGGCTGACATTGACGCCGGAAAGGTCGGCAGCGTCCGGATCGTCGCCGACCGCATAGACATGCCTTCCCCACGCCGTGTGATTGAGAACATACCACAGGACCGCCACCAGCAGGATCATCATGAGGACGCCATAGGTGAAAACCGCGCCGCCAATGCGCAGATTGGCGCCGAAAATCTGCAGCAGAGGCGCGGTAGCCTCGATGTCCTGCGAGCGGATTGTCTCGTTGGCTGAATAAAGGAAGTTGGTCGCCAGCACGATCTGCCAGGTTCCCAACGTGACGATGAAGGGCGGCAGTTTCATTCTGGCAACAAGAACGCCGTTCAGAAGACCACAGAGCGCACCGACGCCGAAGCCGCAGAGGATCGCGACGGGCGCGGGAAAGCCGTAGCGAAAGACGAACTGGCCCATTACCACCGAAGACAGAACCATGATGGCCCCGACCGAAAGGTCGATACCGGCAGTGAGGATCACAAGAGTCTGCGCGGCCCCGACAATGCCGACAATCGCCACCTGCTGCAGGATCAGCGTAAGGGTAAAAGCCGAGAAGAACTTGCCTCCGATCAAGACGGCAAAGATCACGATCGACGCCAGCAGCACGATCAGTGGTACGGCTGCCGGGCTGGAATGAAGAAAATGCTGGACCCGCTCCAGAGGCGAGCGGTCGTGACCACTGAACTGGGCGACCGATGTGTCACTTGCAGAAAGTGTGCTTTCGAACTCCTGCGGCTGCCGCGAGCCGGAAGATGTGTCGCTCATCGTGTCCTCCCGAGACCGTTCGTATTCTCCGTGATGGAGAGCGGCCGGAGCCGCCCTCCATCAGCAGGCACTGTTTGCCTGCCGAAGTCTCAAATCAACCCCAGCACTTTTCCGTGCCGGCCTTGGTGTCAATGGACTCAACGCCTTCGGCGGGCTTGTCGGTCACCAGCGCTGCGCCGGTATCGAAGAAGTCCTTGCCTTCGGTAGGCGCCGGCTTCTCGCCGGTGTCGGCGAACTTCTTGATCGCCTCGATGCCCATGGAAGCCATCAGCAGCGGGTATTGCTGCGAGGTGGCCCCGATAACGCCCTCAGCGACGTTCTTGACGCCCGGGCAACCGCCGTCGACTGATACGATCAGGACGTTGCTTTCCATGCCAACGGCCTTCAGCGCCTCGTAGGCGCCAGCGGCGGCCGGTTCATTGATTGTATAAACGACGTTGATGCCGGGATCTTTCTGCAGGCAATTCTCCATTGCGGTGCGGCCACCCTCTTCATTGCCGTTGGTGATGTCATGGCACACGTTGCGCGCATCATCCTCGTCGCCGATCTTGTTGGCGTCCTTGGTGTCGATCCCGAAGCCGCTCATGAAGCCCTGGTCTCGAAGCACGTCGACTGTCGGCTGGCTGGGGTTCAGGTCGAGATAGGCGATCTTGGCGTCCTTGGCTGCATCGCCAAGCGTAGCCTTGGCCCACGAACCGATAAGCTCGCCAGCCTTGAAGTTGTCTGTCGCGAAGGTCGCGTCGGCAGCGCTGATCGGCTCAAGCGGCGTGTCGAGAGCGATCACCAGGATGCCGGCGTCCCGTGCCTTCTGCACGGAATCGACGATGGCCTTGGAATCGGATGGCACCAGGAGAATGCCCTTGGCACCATCGGCGATGCATGATTCGATTGCTGCAACTTGGCTCTCATTGTCGCCGTCGATCTTGCCGGCATAGGACTTGAGATTGATCCCGAGTTCATTCGCCTTAGCTGTGGCGCCCTCCTTCATCTTGACGAAGAAGGGGTTGGTATCGGTCTTGGTGATAAGGCAGGCTACTTCGTCGGCGGCCGAAGCGGGCGCTGCAAAGGCGATCAAAGCTGCAGCGGTCGCGCCGAGCATGGTGGATTTCAACAGTACAAACTTTTTCATGTGCATTCCTCCCGGTGAAAACTGAAGAGGCGGCCAACCGTCCTCCAAGGGGCTTCTGGCGCGGTGAACCCGACCAGAACCTCGCCAGAACTAAAACAGCATGGGGAAACGCTGTCAATAATTAAATCACTCTTATTTATTATTGACAGGCGACAGATCGGGAGACATTCTTCGCCGCGAAAACGCGCGATCACGGGCAACCCCAAGGGAGTACCACGCAGGTGGAGACCGGCAGCAGCAGGCACGGTTCGGGGGAGCCGGTGGACAGCAATGTCCACCGCGGCACCAACCAGAGTGGCATGCGCGACCGCAACGAGCGTCTCGTGTTCTCATTGGTTCGTCTGCACGGCTGTCTGGCGAAGTCCGACATCGCGCGCATGACAGGGCTTTCTGCCCAGACCGTTTCGGTTATCATGCGTGAACTCGAGGAAGAGGGCCTTCTGGTGCGCCATGCGCCCGTGCGCGGCAAGGTAGGCCAGCCCTCGATTCCGATGGCGCTCAATCCGGACGGCGCCTATTTCCTCGGCCTCAAGATCGGGCGGCGCAGTGCCGAACTGGTTCTGATCGATTTTCTCGGCAATGTCCGGGCTATGCTGCACAACTCCTACCGGTACCCAGCGCCCCGCGAGACAGTCGATTTCGTCACCCAGGGCATCAAGCGCATGCGCGCTGGCCTGAGTGCCGAGCAGGATTCCCGCATTGCCGGTCTGGGCATCGCCATGCCGTTCGAACTGTGGAACTGGGCCGACACGGCAGGAGCGCCACGTGACATAATGGACCAGTGGCGCCATCGCGACATTCGCGCGGATGTCCAGGCGCAATGCAATTTCCCGGTCTATCTACAGAATGACGCGACAGCTGCCTGCGGGGCAGAACTGGTTTTCGGCCAGACCGGAAATCTGCGTGACTTCATCTATTTCTACATCGGTGCGTTCGCCGGCGGTGGGATCGTTCTCAATGGGAGCATCTATTTCGGTCGGACCGGGAATGCGGGGGCGCTAGGCTCCATGCCGGTGCCTGGTCCCGACGGCAAGCCGGCGCAGCTGATCGATGTCGCCTCGCTGACAGTGCTTGAGAGTTCGCTCAACGCGCGTGGCGTCGATGCGACCTATCTGTGGACGCAGCCGGAGGACTGGTCCGGCGAGGAACCCGAATTCGATGATTGGTTCTCCTCGGCAGGGCGCGCCCTAGCCTACGCCATTGTATCGGGTTCTTCGGTGATCGACTTCGAGGCCGCCATCATTGACGGGTGGATGCCGGCCAGCGCCCGGCACAGACTGGTCGCATCGGTAAGACAGGCATTGAAATTGATCGACGTCGAGGGCCTGAGGGTCCCGGACGTCCGCGAAGGCACGGTCGGCATTCATGCGCGCGCGCTGGGCGGTGCCAGCCTGCCCCTGTCAGAACGCTTCCTGATCGGCGCGACGAAAGAAACCAAGGGTGCATGACCACGATCGAACTGCGGTACAGCGCCGCCAGATGCGTGACGGTCAGAGGTCAAGTTGCGGGTTGAATTGGCCCATGCAGCGGTTGCGACCGGCTACCCGCAGCTATATGCCTTCTCGCAGACCTTGAGTGCAACATCGACCCGACGGAGCCAAACCAAGAATGATCATCTGCTGCGGTGAAGCCCTGATCGACATGCTGCCTCGCACGGCGACAACCGGCGAGCCCGCATTGGCGCCCTATTCAGGCGGCGCAGTGTTCAACTCGGCGATCGCGCTCGGGCGGCTTGGCGTGCCGGTCGAATTCTTTTGCGGCCTGTCATCCGATCTGTTTGGCGAACAGCTGCGCGCCTCGCTGGCAGCCAGCAAGGTCGGGTCGCGCTTCGCACCGATCTCGGCGCGGCCAACGACGCTGGCATTCGTGCATCTCGTCGACGGCCACGCCAGCTATGTCTTTTACGACGAGAACACCGCCGGCCGCATGCTCTCGATGGACGACCTGCCCGAGCTCGGATCCGACGTTGACGCCATGCTTTTCGGCGCGATCAGCCTCATCCCGGAGCCCTGCGGTTCTACCTACGAAGCGCTCATGGCCCGTGAATGCGCAGACCGCGTCATCATGTTCGACCCCAACATCAGACCGGCATTCATCCCGGACCGCCAAAAGCACCTCGCCCGCATGAACCGGATGGTCGATATGGCCGACATTGTGAAACTCTCCGACGAGGACCTGAAGTGGTTCGGCGAGACCGGCAGCATCGACGAGACCGTTGCCTCGTGGCTTGACCGCGGTCCGAAGCTCATCGTGGTCACACGCGGCAGTCAGGGCGCCACGGGCTACACCAGAAGACACAGTGTGACCGTCGCGCCGAACCAAGTGACTGTCGTCGACACGGTCGGTGCGGGCGACACGTTCAATGCAGGCATTCTGGCCTCGCTGCATGAGCAAGGCGCACTGTCCAAGACCGCCCTGTCAGCGCTTTCGGAAGACACCATCCGAAGCGCCCTGAAGCTCGGGGCCACCGCCGCTGCGGTTACGGTGTCGCGTGCGGGCGCCAACCCGCCCTGGAAGTACGAACTCGCCTGAATGCAGGCATTTTCCGATCACATTATGTTTCCAAACATTGGCCGGCTTGGTTTTTTTCAGGGCGCACCTTTGCGATTGCCGCGTTTTTGGCCGTTCCGGTCCCCGGATGCGCTGGGCATCCGGTAACGCGGACGCTCCATATGTGAGCGTTGGCGCCCGGCGCGGTGCTTTCGAGGTAAAAACAACTCTGCTATCAGCCATGCATACTGACAATCATCCGGGTGAGGCATGCAGTTTATCGATCTTGGCGCGCAACGCGAGCGTATCGGCGACCGTCTGACGGCGGCCATCAACCAGGTAGTCGCGGATGGCCGCTACATTCTCGGACCTCAGGTTGGCGAGTTCGAGCAGAAGCTCGCCGCCTATGTCGGTGCCAAGCACTGCATCGCCTGCGCCAACGGCACCGATGCGCTGCTGCTTCCCCTGCTCGCTTCCGGCATCGGGCCCGGCGACGCGGTTTTCGTGCCAAGTTTCACCTTTGCCGCGACGGCGGAAGTCGTGGCGCTCGCCAAGGCCGAGCCTGTCTTCGTCGACATCGAACCGGAAACCTACAACATGGATGTCGCAAGCCTTGAGGCTGCGATTGCGATGGTCAAGGCCGAAGGCCGGCTCACGCCACGCGCCATTATCCCCGTCGACCTGTTCGGAATCGCTGCCGACTATGATGCGATCAACGCGATCGCGAACCGCGAGAACCTGATCGTCATCGAGGATGCCGCGCAGGCGATCGGCGGCTCGACCGGCGACCGCATGTGCGGCTCGTTCGGCCTTGTCGCCTCGACCAGCTTCTACCCGGCCAAGCCGCTCGGCTGCTACGGTGATGGCGGCGCGATGTTCACCAACGACGATGCCTTTGCCGCCAAGCTCAGATCGTTCGCCTTTCACGGCAAGGGCGAGACGCAGTACGACAACATCCATGTCGGGCTGAATTCCCGGCTCGACACGATCCAGGCGGCAATCCTGCTTGAAAAACTTGCTATCCTCGAGGACGAGATAGTGGCACGCAAGCGTGTCGGCGAGCGTTATGCCGCCGGCCTTGGTGACGTGGTCAAGGCTGCGCGCGCGCCCGATGGCAGCCGGTCGGCCTGGGCGCAATACGCCATTGAGACACCGAACCGCGATGCCCTCAAGGCGCATCTCCAGGAACAGGGTATTCCATCGGTGATCTACTACGTGAAGCCGCTGCACCAGCAGGTCGCCTACCGCGACTTCCCGGTGGCGCCAGGTGGCCTGCCGGTTTCGGAAGCCGTGCCCAAAACGATCCTTTGTCTGCCGATGCACCCCTATCTGTCGACGGAAGACCAGGACCACGTCATCTCGACAATTCGCAATTTCGTCGGCAGCAATTCCGCAACGCTCGCCGCCGAATAGGCCGCAGGTCCTTCGGCCTTCAGTGGCCGCTTACGTTGCCGCGCGCGATGAAATACGGATTGGCAAAATCTGAATCGTGCGACTGGTTGCATTTGCCGTAGCCGAGCGGCTTTCCGTCGAGCGTCGATGTCGATCCGCCAGCGGCGCGCAATACAGCGTCGCCAGCCGCCGTATCCCATTCCATCGTCCGTCCGAAGCGCGGATAGATGTCGGCCTCGCCATTGGCCACGAGGCAGAATTTCAGCGAGGAACCGACCGACACGATCTCGGCCGCCTCTACCTTGCCGATAAAATCGTCGGTCTCGGCTGTGCGGTGCGAGCGGCTGGCAACGATGGTCAAGGGCGTTGCGCCGATGCGAACCGCTATCGGGCGCCTGCCCGCTATCTCGCCCTTAGCGTCGAGGTCGATCAATTCCGCGTTGCCAGGACGGCCGGAGAAGAACCGGCCCGTGCACGGCGCATAGACAACGCCGATCTCCGGTATGCCGTTGCGCACCAGGGCTATGTTGACCGTAAAGTCGGTGTTCCGGTTTACGAATTCCTTGGTCCCGTCGAGCGGGTCGATCAGGAAGAACGTATCGCCCACATGACGCGGCGCCGTGCCGGCCGCCGTCTCTTCCTCGGCGATACAGGGTACTGACGGGTAGGCAGCCCGCAGGCCGGCGAGAATGATCTTCTCGCTCTCCCTGTCGGCCTCTGTCACTGGCGATTCATCGGATTTCTTGTCGACCGAACAGCCGGCATGGAAAACCTCCATGACCTTGCGTCCGGCCGTCAGCGCCAGTTGCTCAAAGAGCCCCAGGATCGCTGCGTCCTCAGATGCCGCCGCCGTTGTCATATTGCTGCTCCGCGCTGTCGCGTTGGCGTAGCCAGTCGTCCAGCGTTTCTACCATCATTTCGGGTGACTTGCCGAGCGTTTTCAGATGTATCTCGGGGCTTTCCGGTGCTTCATAGGGAGAATCGACACCCGTAAAGTTCTTGAGCTTGCCAGCCAGAGCCTGTGCATAGAGACCCTTGGGGTCGCGTTTGGCGCATTCCTCGAAGGGCGTATCGACAAACACCTCGATGAATTCTCCCTTTGGCATCAGTTCGCGCGCCATCCGCCGCTCCGCCCGGAATGGTGAAATGAACGAAACGATGACGATCAGTCCTGCGTCCGACATCAGCTTCGCCACCTCTGCAACGCGCCTGATATTCTCTACCCGGTCCTCGTCGGTGAAGCCGAGGTCGCGGTTAAGCCCGTGGCGGACATTGTCGCCGTCCAGGATATAGGTGTGCTTGCCCGAGGCGTGCAGCTTCTTCTCGAACAGGTTGGCTATCGTCGACTTGCCGGAACCCGAAAGACCGGTGAACCAGAACACCGCCGGCCGCTGGTTCTTCGCCAAAGCGCGTTCATTCTTGTCGACATCCAATGACTGCCAGTGAATGTTGTCGGCCCGCCGCAGGGCATGCACGATCATGCCGGCACCGACCGTGGCGTTGGTCACCCTGTCGATGAGGATGAAGGCGCCGGAGGTGCGGTTGTCGGCAAAGCTGTCGAAGGCAATCGGCGCCTGCACCGAAATATTGCAGATCCCGACCTCGTTCATCTCGAGCGATTTCGCGGCTTCGCGCGCAAAGTTGTTGACGTTGATGCGGCACTTCAATTCGGTGACGGTGGCGCTTGTCTGGTCCGTCTCCGTGCGCAAAAGGTAGGAGCGGCCGGGCAACAGCGCATGCTCGTTGAACCACACGAGGTTCGCAGCGAACTGATCGGCAACATGCGGCCGGGCGTTGGGCGCCACCAGCATGTTGCCGCGCGAAATCTCGACCTCGTCGGCCAGCACCAGCGTCACCGCCTGGCCGGCGACGGCACTCTCCAGGTCGCCACCCTGGGTGACGATGCGCTTTATCCGCGACGCCTTGCCGGATTTGGCGACGACGACTTCGTCGCCCTGCGACACCGAACCCGAGGCAATGGTGCCGGCAAAACCGCGAAAATCGAGGTTCGGCCGATTCACATATTGCACAGGGAAGCGAAACGGCATCTCGGCGGCCGCATCGTCGACGACCACAGCCTCCAGTTGCTCGACAAGCGTCGGTCCGGAATACCAGTCGATCCTTTCCGAGCGGCGCGCGACATTGTCGCCATAGCGCGCCGAGATGGGGACCGGCACGATCGAGGCGAAGCCAAGATCTTTTGCGAAATCGGCATAGTCGGCGGTGATCGTGTCAAAGACCGCCTGGTCGAAATCGACCAGATCGATCTTGTTGACCGCCAGCACGATGTGGCGGATTCCAAGCAGCGAGGCGATGATCGAATGGCGCCTTGTCTGCGCAAGAATGCCTTGCCTTGCATCGACCAGAACAATGGCAAGATCGGCCGTCGAGGCGCCTGTCGCCATGTTGCGCGTATACTGCTCATGACCCGGCGTATCGGCGACGATGAACTTCCGCGTGGGCGTGGAAAAGAAGCGATAGGCAACGTCGATGGTGATGCCCTGCTCGCGCTCGGCCTCCAGTCCGTCGACCAGCAAGGCAAAATCGACATCATCACCGGTTGTGCCGTGCTTTCTGGAGTCGCGCTCCAGCGTCGCCAGCTGATCCTCGAATATCTGCTTTGTGTCAGACAGGAGACGGCCGATCAGGGTCGACTTGCCGTCGTCGACCGATCCACAGGTGAGAAAGCGCAGCAGCGACTTCCGCTCTTGGCCCGCCAGATAGTCGCGCACGCTTTCGGCGGCGGCGATATTATTATTATCGATGTCGTGGCGCATCGTCAGAAATATCCCTCGCGCTTCTTCTTTTCCATCGATCCGGCCTCGTCACGGTCGATAAGCCGCCCCTGGCGTTCGGACGTCCGTGCCACGAGCATCTCGCTGACAATGCCCTCGAGCGTGTCTGCGCCCGACTCGATGGCACCGGTCAGAGGGTAGCAACCCAGTGTCCTGAAGCGCACCATCCGGTGGTCGATCTTTTCGCCGGGCTTGAGCGCCATGCGCTCGTCGTCGCGCATGATCAGCATGCCATCGCGCTCGACCACAGGCCGCTCCTTGGCGAAGTACAGTGGCACGATTGGAATGTCTTCTTGCAGGATATACTGCCAGATATCGAGTTCGGTCCAATTGGACAGCGGGAACACGCGGATCGACTCACCTTTGGCCACCCTGGTGTTGTAGATTTTCCACATTTCCGGGCGCTGGTTCTTCGGGTCCCAGACGTGCTGGGCATCGCGAAACGAAAAAATCCGCTCCTTGGCGCGGGATTTCTCCTCGTCGCGCCTTGCGCCCCCAAAGGCCGCGTCGAACCCGTATCTGTCGAGCGCCTGGCGCAGGCCGACGGTCTTCATGATGTGGGTATGGGTGTTCGAGCCGGAATCGAACGGGTTGATGCCGTCGCGCACACCCTCCTCGTTGATGTGCACGATGAGGTCGAAGCCGAGCTTTTCGGCCATGGCGTCGCGAAACTCAATCATCTCGCGGAACTTCCACGTCGTGTCGACATGCAGGAAGGGAAATGGCGGCTTGGCGGGATAAAAGGCCTTCATCGCCAAATGCATGAGTACTGACGAATCCTTGCCCACCGAATAGAGCATCACAGGCTTGGAGAACGTCGCCGCCACTTCTCGAAAGATATGGATCGCCTCGGCCTCAAGCCGGTCGAGATGGGTCAGTCTGGCAAGCATGTGAACCTTCGCAAATGCAGGCAGACCGAACTATCGACGGAAAGAGCCTGAAACGTGTTGGTAGCATTGTTTCACAAATCGACAGCTGCTCAAGCAGCCGGCGACCAAATTCTCCCGCATCGTCAAGCGCAATTTGCCGACTGTTGCAAGACCTTAGAATTTTGTTCCCTTAGGCAGCTTGCACGGCAATGACCGGTCGCGCGACCTGTTGTACTGTGGCAGTGTTTGGTCTGGCTATGGGGTTGCGGGTCAGCTATCGTCGGGCAATGAATCCACTCCACAGCTTGTGGTTAACCTGTGCGATTCTATGAGATCCAAACAGACGAACAGTCCTGATCATGAATAATGACTATTTTTCCTGACAGCATCCGGTCGCGCGTCGCAGGATTTTTCCTTGGCATCGATCGTGCGCTTCTTACGAAATATTTTACGCTTGCTTGCTTTTCCATGCCGCCCATTGCGGGATCTGTGTTCAGCTTCGTATTGAATGGCGGTGCAATCGAGAGCATCATTCAGGTCTGCCGCGGTGCCACCCCCCTGAGGCGCGATCGCGCAGTTATCCGATTGACCGTCGCAATCTATCTTTATTGCGCCGCCTATCTCGCTTCCCTTCTTTTGAACCCGATGCCTGTTGGCACGCTGCACTATTTTTGGCCGGTGCTGACCTTGATCACGTTTCCGTTCTTGTATTCCAGATGGTGCGAAGGTGGCAGGCAGACCGTCGCGCGATCGGTCGTTTTTGCCAGCGTGGCCGGATGTTATGGGGCATTCGTTCTGGCTGCCTTCCAGTTCCATTACCTTGGGATCAGGGCAGAAGGCGGGGCAGGAAATGCGATTGTTTTCGCGACCGTCACCTGCCTCGCGGCATCGGTGTGCCTCGCAGGAATATTTGCCCTGGAGAAGGGTTTTTCCACCTGGCTTGCCGCTGCTTTTGTAGCCGGCACCATGGCGATACTGTACTCCGGTTCACGTATCATGTGGTTGGCTCTCGCCGTGAACGTCGCCGCCATTCTGATCGTCCATCGTGGGAGGTTGCGGCTTCGCGCGTCGATCTGGGTGACCACCGGCATTGCTTTGGCAATTGCTGCGACGGTGGCAGTGGGTAGCCAAATCATTCCAGAGCGCATCAACGCACTGGCTCATGACTGGCAACAGCTCGCCGAAGAGGGAAACTACGATTCATCTCTCGGCCGGCGGGTCGCTCTATGGACTGCCGCGGTGGATATCGCTCAGGAAAACGTGCTTTTGGGGCGTGGTGCGCAGGCAACGAACCAGCTTATCCGTGATCGCTTTGCCGGACAGAACGGATTGAATTTGTCCTATACCCACTTCCACAACGGATTTCTTACCGCATGGGTCGAGACAGGGTTGCTGGGCATGATAGCACTTGCGGCGGTATTTGTTGTGGCGGCAACCGTAGGCGCCCGTACGCTTGCCTCGAATGACGATCCGGTAGCGAGGTTGGGAGGGCTTATTCTGCTGCTGCTGATCAGCACATATCTGATCGGCGGACTGACCGGAATAATTGTCGGCCATGACATTCTGGACGCAATGCTGATGAGCTTTCTCGTTGTGGGAACATTCCTGTCATCCGGCGCCTCGCACGAACAGCTTCCGGCCAAGCACGGTCAGCAACAGAATCTTCAAATCAAGCCTGATTGATTTCGACCGCATGTATTCAGCGTCAGCCTCCGCACAGGCGTGCGGGTTCGACATGTCTACCCCACGGATCTGAGCGAGGCCGGTGATGCCAGGGTCCAGAACATAGACGCCAAGACGACTACGGATGCCGATCAATTCGTTCTGGCTCGGCAGACATGGACGTGGCCCTACAAGGCTCATATTGCCGACAAGAACATTCCAAAGTTGCGGAAGTTCGTCGATCTTGTACCTGCGCAGAATCCTGCCGACAGGCGTGATAGCCGATGCTGCAACCTGATGCGTTGGAAGCGACGCCGTACCGGCAAACATCGTTCTCAGCTTGTAACACCTGAAGGGAACAGCGTTCCTACCGATCCGAACCTGCGTAAAGAAAGCGGGACCTCCAGAGGACAGGCGAACACAAGCCGCGGCCACCAGAATGATTGGACCAGCCAGGATAAGACACGGAACGCCGATTGCCAGGTCTAAAGCCCGTTTCACCTAGATCCACCCGAATGCCACTGCAGGCCACAGCATTGCATTGCCATAAAACGTCTGCCTGTAGACGCCCGAGCGGCGAAGGCCGTTGATTCGGGACAGAGGGTTTCCCTGTCTCGAACGCTCGAACTCCGAGATCACGGAGATTGCGTCCGGGGTCAGCATATCCCGGTTGATGGTGAGTGCGAGGAGATTGAGATCGGTCCAACGGCGGAACTGGCCGCCAGACAATGACCGCAGGCGCAGTGCCCGCGCCCGCCAGGATGTGTTCGACCCGATCTGGTTTCCGGCATGCTGCCGATAGCGCACCAGAGGCGTGGCAGAATAGCACACTTCACCGCCCGATCCTGTTGTCACGATGTATGCCCACCAGTCATGGGTGACGAAGTTGGTCCTTAGCGAGGCCCTGGAAAGCGTGTTGCGCGCCGATCGGTTCAACAGCATCGTATTACCGCCGGCGATGCTTTGGACCAGCGCATTTCGGAAGGCGGGTTGCTTGGCAAACAGCGGAGACAGGTCGATTTTCTCGCCGCTCTCCGAGACGTTCTGCGTGCGTGAACAAAACAGCAGCGGCACGGATTTTTCCCGGCTATCCATCCAGCCTATGGCGGTTTCCAGCTTGTCTGCCTCCCAGACATCGTCCTGGTCACTGAAGGCGAAGTAGTCAGCCGTTATGTTTCCGTTTGTGATGAGCGAACGGAAATTCTCCGAAAACCCTTTCTGCGGCCCTTTCAGAATTTCGAAGCGGCCCTTTGACCATCGGCGCTGCCAGTCTGCCAGCATGGCCAGCGTATCATCGGTCGAGCCGTCATCTGAGACCCAGACATCGATCAACGGATGCGACTGGTCCTCGATCGACCGTAGTTGCTCGTCGAGAAAGGCCGCCCCGTTCCAGGTGGCCATCAGGATTGCTGCTGTGCCCGATCGCTGGTTCAAGTCCGGTTTCCCTGAGTTCTCGATCTAATGGACAGTTTTCGATGCACGTCAGGTGTGGGAGAAGTCGAACAGCAAGCGCCTGAGCCCTATTTCATCGCCGGTCTCGATCAGCGCCGTCATCTCGGCGAGCCGGTCCGGAATGTTGACCCTGGTGCCATTTTTCCTCTTTGCCCGCAGGATCTTGGGGTGTTTGGTCGGCTTGATGCCGGACGGGTCGTACACAAGTTCCTCGTGCAGTTTTTCGCCATCGCGAGCACCGATAGTCAAAATTTCGATATCGCCATCGGGATTTTCGTCGTCGCGGAGCGTTCGCCCCGCGAGAATGATCATGTCCTTTGCAAGATCCTTGATTCTGATCGGTTCGCCCATTTCAAGCAGCAGCACGTCGCCGGCTTTCGACAGCCCGCTGGCCTGAATGATCAGTTCGCCGGCCTCGCGGACCGACATGAAATAGCGTGTCATGTTTTCGTGCGTCAGCGTCACGGGCCCGCCGGCTGCGATCTGTTCCCTGAACAAGGGAACGACAGAACCGCTCGATCCGATAACATTACCGAAGCGCACGATGGCGAAGTTGATGTCGGAGCCGGCCTCGATCGTGTGAGTGGCGAAATGGTTTACGATCAGTTCGGACCAGCGCTTGGTAGCCCCCATGACGCTCGCGGGACGCACCGCCTTGTCCGATGAAATCAGAATGAACGTCTTGACGCCGCACTCA
>JBBSOT010000030.1:0-27137 GCA_038259455.1 Hyphomicrobiales bacterium
ACCCCCGCCTCCGACGACATGGTGAATCCCCTCGACTCGCGCACCCCGGCGGGGCAGTCACCGCTCGGGGCGGCGGGGGTAGTTCCCGGGCCGCCGTTTCCTTCTCCAGGCGAAAGACAAGGCGATGAATAGCGCCGGCGGGACAGCCAAGCATATTGCAAGCGCACTTGGCGCGATCAACCGGGTGGCCCTGTGGGCCGCTGCCATCGGCCTCGTGTTGATGACCTGCTTCGTTGCATGGCAGGTCTTCTGCCGTTACGTGCTCAATGACTCCCCGAGCTGGACAGAGCCGGGCTCGGTAATGCTGATGAGCTGGTTCATCTTCCTCGGCGCCGCGGTGGGCGTGCGCGAGAACTATCATCTCGGCTTCGACGTCCTTCTCTACGTGCTACCGAAAAGCGGCAAGCGCGTCCTGCGCATGATCTCCGATCTCGTTGTCTTTGCATTCGGACTCGGCATGATCTGGTACGGCATGGAGCTGGTCGCGCTCACCTGGAACGCAATCCTGCCCTCGCTCGGCATCTCCGGAGCCTTTGACTATTTCCCGGTTGTCGCGGGTGGCGTTCTGGTTTCGCTGTTCGCGCTCGAACGCATCGTTAAGCGCACCGCCGGCGTGCTGATCGACGATAACCTGGACGAGGTCCTGTCGTCGGCGGCCGCCATCGAGTTGGAGAACGCCGGCGTAAAAACAGATTTGAAGGGCTGACCCGTGGAACTCTGGATCCTTTTTGGCTCGTTCACCCTGCTGATGCTTATCGGCACCCCGATCGCCTTCTGCCTCGGGGTCGCAAGCTTCGCCACGGTGATCTACATGGGCCTCCCTCCGCTGGTCGTGTTCCAGCGACTGAACTCCGGCATGAGCGTGTTCTCACTGCTCGCAATTCCATTCTTCATCTATGCAGGGGACCTGATGGTGCGCGGCGGGATAGCCAGCCGCATCGTTGCCTTCGCCGGCTCGCTCGTCGGTCACCTGCGCGGTGGCCTCGGTCAGGTCAACATCGTAACGGCGACGCTGTTCGGCGGCATTTCCGGCTCGGCGGTGGCCGAGGCGGCAGCGGTCGGCGGCCTGATGATCCCGCAGATGAAAGCACGCGGCTATGGTGCCGACTATGCCGTGAACGTCACTTCGATGGCGGCGCTGATCGCCCTGCTGCTGCCGCCCTCGCACAACATGATCATCTATTCGATCTCGGCCGGCGGCAAGATCTCGATTGCCGACCTGTTCACCGCCGGCGTCATTCCGGGCCTGTTGCTGGCCCTGGCCCTGATGCTCACCGCCTATGTCGTCGCCCGCCGTCGCGGCTACCCGACCGAAGCCTTCCCCGGCTTCATGATGGTTGCTCACCTGGCGGCTGTCGCCATTCCGGGCCTGCTGTTGATAGCCATCATCTTCGGCGGCGTGCGATCGGGAATCTTCACCGCGACCGAAAGCTCCTGCATCGCCGTGCTCTATGCGCTCGCCATCACGGTGTTCATCTATCGCCAGATGACCTGGGAGGGCTTCGTCCACGCTACGATGGGTGCCGTGCGCACCACGGCGATGGTGCTGCTCATCATCGGCATGGCGGCCGCCTTCTCATGGCTGATGGCCTTTCTGCGGGTGCCGGCGGCTCTCGTCGCATCGATGAACGCTGTGTCGGACAATCCCTACGTGATCCTGATGCTGCTCAACGTGCTGATGCTGCTGCTTGGCACCTTCATGGACATGGGACCGACCATCATCATCATCACGCCGATATTCCTGCCGGTTGCCCAGGCCTATGGCATCGATCCTGTGCATTTCGGCGTCATCATGGTTCTGAATCTCGGTATCGGCCTGAACACGCCTCCGGTCGGCGCGGTCCAATTCGTGGCCTGCGCTGTCGGCAAGATATCGGTATGGGAAGCCATGCGATCGATCTGGCCGTTCTATGGCGCCGGGCTGGTCGTGCTCGGTCTGGTCACCTACATCCCGGCGATCTCGCTGTGGTTGCCGAGTGTCTTCAAGTAGGGGTTGGGGAATGACATCCGATAGTGACGCAGAAATCAGGACAGAGAGGCGGCCCAAACTCTCGGAGCAGGTGGTATCTGCCCTTCGCGCACAGGTTCTGGGCGGCGAGTTTTCCGCCGGCCAGAAGCTGCCGACGGAAAACCGGCTGACAGAGACCTTCGGCGTCAGCCGCACGGTGATCCGCGAAGCGATGGCGACGCTGGCCGCCGATGGGCTGGTCGAGTCACGCCAGGGCGCCGGCGTCTTCGTCCGAGAGCGTCCCTCGCTGGCCTTTGGCTCGATCGGCCAGGAAATCGGCAACAAGATATCGCTGGCGCTCAATGTGCTGGAGGTCAGGATGGGGATCGAGATCGAGAGCGCCGGGCTCGCGGCAATGCGTCGAAACAATGCCCAGGAAGCCGAGATCCAGGAGGCCTTCTTCGAGTTCGAGCGGCTGTTGGCGCTCGACCAGGCGACGGGCAAGACCGACTTCGATTTTCACAGGGCCATCGCTGCGGCGACCAACAACCCGTTCTATGTCGAGGTGCTCGATGCGCTCGGCTCGCGCACCATTCCCTGCGACATCACTTCACCCTGGGGCACCGAAAGCGTGCTTACACGCGAATACCAGGTCGGCCTGCAGCGGGAACATCTGGTCATCCTCAAGGCCATACAAAACGCTGATCCGCAAGCGGCGCGCGACGGCATGCGGGCGCACCTCGTTGCGAGCCAGGAACGCTATCGCGCCCGTCTCAGCGGCCAGCAGGCCGAATACATGTCTGTCATGGGCAAATCCCGGACCGGCTGAACAGTTTGACATACAGAAAGACGAAAATGACCCAGAGCCCAATGGACTACAGTGTCCGCTTTGCCGTTGATCCCGCCGCTGCGGCGGCCATGGGTACCGACGAACTGCGACACAACTTTCACATATCTGAGCTGTTTGCAGCCAATCGCGTCCGGTTGACCTATACGCATTATGACCGTCTGGTGGTTGGCGGTGCGATGCCTGTCGACGGCACGTTGACGCTGGAAGCGGTCAAGCCGACCGGCACGAAGAACTTTCTCGACCGGCGCGAACTTGTCGCCGTCAATGTCGGAGGCGCTGGAACGCTTGTGGCGGGCGACCGGTCCTTCGCCGTTGGCCGGCGCGACATGGTCTATGTCGGCATGGGCACAGAGACCGTGACGTTTGCTTCGCACGACGTCGCCGAGCCGGCAAAATTCTATCTGCTGAGCGCGCCCGCCCATCAGACGCACCCGACGAAGCATATCCGCATTGACGACGCAAAACGCATCGACCTCGGCAGTCAGGCAACATCGAACGAGCGCTCGATCTTCCAGTTCATCCATCCCGAGGGCGCGCAAACGTGCCAGCTCGTGGTCGGCATGACGCAGCTGGCGCCGGGGTCGGTGTGGAACACCATGCCGTGCCATGTTCACGACCGGCGCTCCGAGGCATATCTCTATTTCGACCTGCCGCAGGATGCGCGCGTCCTTCACCTGATGGGCGAACCCGACGAAACACGCCATCTTGTGATTGCCAACGAGGAAGCAATCCTGTCGCCTGGCTGGTCGATCCATTCGGGCGCCGGCACATCGAACTACGCCTTCATCTGGGCGATGGCCGGCGACAATGTCGACTATACGGATGTCGATCCCGTGGTCATGGGCGATCTTCGATGAGTGATCTCTCGGCATTCAGTCTTGAAGGCAAGCGCATCCTCGTTACCGGCGCCAATACCGGCATCGGTCAGGGCATCGCCGTGTCGGTAGCGCGGGCCGGCGGCGCGGTCATCGGCGTCGGCCGTTCGGCAATGGATGAGACGGCTGCCAGAATTTCCGCTATCGGCGGCGGCTTCGCGCCGGTCCTCTGCGACCTCGCCGACCACAAGGCGGCCCAGGCCATGCTTGACGATGTGTGGGCCGACGCGCCGCTCGACGGACTGGTCAACAATGCCGGGATCATTCGTCGGGCCGACGCTGTGAATTTCACCGAGACCGACTGGGACGACGTCATGGACGTCAACCTCAAGTCACTGTTCTTTCTAAGCCAGGCCTTCGCAAGGCGCGCCATCGCGGCGCCTGCGGGTGTCGGCAAGATCGTAAATATCGCCTCGGTGCTGAGCTTCCAGGGCGGCATAAGGGTCGCCTCCTACACTGCCGCCAAGCATGGTGTGCTCGGCCTGACGCGGGCGCTGGCCTGCGAGTGGGCCGCCAAGGGAATCAATGTCAACGCCATCGCGCCTGGCTACATCGAGACCAACAACACCCAGGCCCTGCGGGCTGACCCGGACCGCAGCGCATCGATCCTTTCCCGCATCCCGGCGGGCCGCTGGGGCGAACCGTCTGACATCGGCGACGCAGCCGTATTCCTGCTCGCCCGCGCGTCCGACTACATGCATGGCGCCGTCGTTCCGGTCGACGGCGGCTGGCTCGCACGATAGGATTTGAGCATGGCCGACACGAAGATCTTTGCGCAGCCCGGCGAGGGCGACTGGGAGACGACGCCCGACGGCAACCGCCGCCGCGTGGTGCTCTATACCGACGAACTGATGGTGGTGCAGTTCGCCTTCGAGAAAGGCGGCGTTGGCGCCATGCACTCGCACCCGCATGTACAGTCGAGCTATGTTGTCGAGGGGCGATTTGAGGTGACCATCGATGGTGTGTCCGAGACGATACCTGCCGGCGGCAGCTTCATCGTTCCGTCAAACCTCTTGCATGGCGTCAAGGCGCTGGAGGGCGGTTTGCTGGTCGATACGTTCACGCCGCATCGCGCCGACTTTCTCTAGCGCATGGAGTGCCTGGTGGCCGCTGGATCAGCTGCCAAGAAATCCTTCCAGAACGCCGACGGCATTGACGCCGATTTCCTCCACGGCATAACCGCCTTCCATGACGAAAAGCGTCGGCAGGTTGAGGGCGGCTATGCGTCGGCCGATCTTTGGAAAATCTTCGGTCTGCAGCTTGAACTGGCTGATCGGATCCTTCTCGAACGTGTCGACGCCGAGTGAAACGACAACAACGTCTGGCGCAAAACTAGCCAGATGTCCGCATGCGTCGTCGACAGAAGCGCTCCATCCGCCCCATGCAGTACCGAAGGGCATCGGGTAGTTGCGGTTGTAGCCATCGCCCCGACCGGCGCCCCGTTCGTCGGCATGGCCAAGAAAGTAAGGGTATTCGACCATAGGATCTGCATGCAGGTTAAGCACCTGAATGTCGTCGCGTTCGTAGAAGATCTGCTGCGTACCGTTGCCATGATGATAGTCGACATCAAGGATGGATACGCGGGCAGCGCCCTGATCGCGGAACCACTGCGCCACAACGGCGGCGTTGTTGATGTAGCAGTATCCGCCCATGAAGCCGGCGCCGGCATGATGACCGGGCGGACGGCACAGGGCGAAAGCGCTGCGCTCGCCGGACTTGACCAGAGAGGCAGCTGTCAGCGCGACATCATAGGACGACTTGATCGCCTGCCATGTGCCAGCGACAAAGGGTGCGCCGCCGTCGAAGGAATAGTAGCCAAGCAGTGCGTCGATGGTCTTGGGGCGGACGTCGCCGCGCAAGCCCCTCGTCGGCCAGGTGAAAGGGATCGCCGAGCCGCCCCTGCCCGTCTGCTCCCACAGCTCCCAGACGGTTGGCAGGAATTCGATATAGTCCGACCGATGCACGCGGCCGGCCGCGGCGATGTCGTGCACGTCCGGCGCCATGATCGTTCCCAGCGCCTGCTTCTCCACCCGCGCCTTGACGATCTCGGCGCGCGCGGGTTTTTCGAATGCCGGAACGATGGCGCCGCTGATCAGCTCCATATGGTCGCAATGGCCAAGATGCAGCGGCGAGTAGACGGTTTTCATGGCAGTATTCCCGTGGACGAGCGACATGATCCTAGCCGTGCCGTCGGGCGCCCGGCAAGGGGAAGTGACTGGACCAGAGATGCTGCATGGTGCGCCGCAGCAGCAAAATGCAGCGGACCCCATCATTCGGTTGCCAACGCCCGTGGCATATGCTGACAATCAGGTGGGAACAAAGCTGCCGTCAGTGCAGCGCGCAAGTTTGTGGGGCGTAGGCGTGTCTGCATCAACGGGCCGGAATGCCATTGACGTTCGCGAAGTGCGGAAAGTCTTTGGCGCGGGAGAGGGACAGGTCACCGCCCTGGACACTGTGTCTGTGTCGATCCGGGAAAACGAGTTCTTCACGCTGCTTGGGCCGTCGGGTTGTGGCAAGACGACGCTGTTGCGCCTGATCGCCGGGTTCGAGTTTCCCACGGACGGCCAGATCCTTCTGTATGGCGAGGACATAGCCTTGCTGCCGCCGTTCAAGCGGCCGGTCAACACGGTATTCCAGAGCTATGCGCTGTTTCCACATATGACAGTCGCCGAAAACATCGGGTTTGGCCTCGAGATGCTCGGCAAGAGCCGTGCCGAGATCGATTCGCGTACCGCCGACATGCTGAAGCTTGTGCAGATGGAGCAGCTCGCGAAGCGCAGGACGAGCGAGATTTCCGGCGGGCAACAGCAGCGCGTCGCGCTGGCGCGGGCGCTGGCACCGCAACCCAAGGTGCTGTTGCTCGACGAGCCGCTCTCGGCCCTGGACTACAAGCTGCGCAAGGAAATGCAGATCGAACTGAAGCAGCTTCAGCACGAAACCGGAATTACCTTCATTTTCGTGACGCACGACCAGGAAGAAGCGCTGACAATGTCCGACCGCATCGCCGTCATGTCGGCGGGCAAGATACTGCAAATCGGCTCGCCCCATGAGATTTACGAGCATCCGGCCGAGCGCTTTGTAGCGGGCTTTATCGGAGAGACGAACTTTCTCCAGGCCGAGGTCGCCACCCTATCGGACGGCCGCGCCACGGTGACATTGCCGTCCGGGAGGCAGATCAAGGCAGGGGTGCCGGATCGCTTCGAGCCGCGCGGTACCGTCAGTCTCGCTGTCCGGCCCGAGCTCGCGCAGCTTGCGCCGGCCGACGACAAGGCAACGCTGACCGGCGTCGTCAATCACCTCGTCTATCTCGGCACCGACACCCACTTCCATGTGCGGCTCGACAGCGGTGAAACCTTCATCGTGCGGCGCCAGAACAGCAGCGGCGGGGTCAGCGACATCGCCATCGGCGATCGGGTGGGCATCATGGTCGGCGAGAGTGCCGCTCAGATCATGAAGGATTGAGAATGGCCCGGGCGCAGGAAATCGCCAATCAGGCGGAAAGGAAAGACATTCGCAATCGCTGGATTCTCTCGGCGCCGGCGCTGCTGATCATCCTTTTTGCCGCGACCGGACCCCTGCTGATCGTTCTGGTCTATTCATTCCTGACACCGGGCCCCTATGGCGACGTGAAGTGGCAGTTTTCATGGGACGCATGGACTTCGGTGCTGCTTGAGCGTGATATTTTCGACGATACGCTGTCACTGGCCGATGCACATCTGTCGATCCTGTGGCGTTCGGTCAGACTGGCGCTCGGCACAACGGTGCTGACGGCGCTGTTCGGATTCCCGACCGCCTACTTCATCGCAACACGCCCGGCCGGGTCGCGTGACATATGGCTGTTCCTGATCACCATCCCATTCTGGACAAACCTGCTGATCCGCACCTTTGCCGTGCTTGAGATCATTCGCAATGAAGGCATCGTCAATTCACTGCTGATCAAACTCGGCGTCATCCAACAGCCCATCCAGATGCTTTTCACCGACTTCGCGATCATGATCGGCATGGTCTATGTGTACCTGCCCCTGATGGTGCTGCCGCTCTATGCCAGCATGGAGAAGATCGACTTCCGTCTCGTAGAGGCCGGCTACGATCTTTACGCCACGCGCTTCAAGGTATTGCGGCGCATCATCTTTCCGTTGGTGAAACCTGGCGTGATTGCCGGCTCGATCCTCGTCTTCATCCCGTCGCTTGGCGCCTATGTTACGCCAAGCGTGCTTGGCGGCGGCAAGAACATGATGCTTGGCAATCTGATCGAACTGCAGTTCGGCCAGGGACGCAACTGGCCGCTTGGCGGAGCGCTGTCGATCACGCTGATGCTGATCGTGATGGTTGCGCTGCTCGCCTATGTGCGAAATGCCGGAACCGCCGAGGTCCGGCATGGCTAGATATTTCTCTGTCCAGCACCAACCCGGCTTTACCGCGATGGCGGTGATCTGCTTCGTTGCCCTCTATGCGCCGATCCTGATCCTCGTCGTCTACGCCTTCAATGGCGGGGAATCCATTGCCAGCTGGCAGGGGTTCTCGCTGCGCTGGTTCGAAAAAGCATGGAACAACGAGCAGGTGATCGGCGCCTCCTGGCGCTCGGTCAAGATTGCCTCCGCAGCCGCGGTTCTGGCGACCATTGCGGCCACGATGGCGGCGCTGGCGACAACCAGGACAAAGCCTTATCGGGGCCTTACGCTCAAATACGCCTTCATAAACCAGCCGCTCATGGTGCCGGAAATCGTGACCGCCGTGGCCCTGCTGATTTTCTTTTCGCGCATCAAGGTGGCAACCGGCTATTCCGGTCTCGGCTACCTGATCATCGCGCACACGGCCTTTTGCATTCCATTCGCCTATCTGCCGATCCGGGCGCGGTTGGAGAGCATGAACCTGACGCTGGAACAGGCTGCAGCCGACCTCTATGCAACGCCCTGGATGACCTTTCGCCGGATCACGCTGCCACTGCTGTGGCCCGGTATTCTGGCCGGCCTGATGCTGGCTTTTGTCATTTCGCTCGACGATGTTGTCATTACCAATTTTGTCAAATCCGGGGGGCAGGATACGCTTCCGACGTATATGCTCGGGCAGCTCAGACGCGCCATCACGCCCGAAATGAACGCGATTTCGACCGTATTCCTGCTCTTGTCGGTCGGCATCGTTACCTTGTTCTTCTTTGTCAGCAGGAAACGAGACTGAACCGAAATGGGAGACGCATGATGAACTGGAAGCTCACGACAACCGCAATGGGGCTGGCCCTCCTGGCCTCGACTGGGCTGGCAAGCGCCGCCGGCGAACTCAACATCTACAATTGGGGCAACTACACGAGCCCCGAGATGATCAAGAAGTTCGAGTCCGAGAACGACGTCAAGGTGACGATCACCGACTATGATTCAAACGACACGGCGCTGGCCAAGATCAGGCAGGGTGGCCATGGATTCGATATGGTCGTGCCATCGCAGAACTACATGCCGATCTGGATCGAGGAAGGCCTTCTGCTTGAGTCCCGCCCCGACGAGATGTCGAATTATAAGAACGTGGCCAAGGAATGGGCCGATCCGGACTTTGACAAGGGCCGTCATTATTCCGTGCCGTGGGCACAAGGCACGGTTGGCGTCGTAGTCAATACCGATGTCTACAAGGGTGACATTAACACGTGGGGGATCATTTTCGATACGCCTGACGAGCTCAAGGGCAAGGTCAATGTCGTGCCGGAAATGACCGACGTGATCGATGCTGCCGTGCTCTACAATGGCGGCAAGAAGTGCACCGGCGATCTCGAAATCCTGAAGAAAGTGCGTGACACGCTGGTCAAGGCCAAGCCCAACTGGGTGGCGATGGAGTACGGCACAATCGAAAAGATGCTTGCCGGCGATTTCTCGGCAGGCAGTGACTGGAACGGCTCCGCGCTGCGCCAGAGGTTGCAGAACCCGGCGATCAAATACGGCTATCCGAAGGAAGGCTATGTCAACTGGAGCGACAATCTGGTCGTCCTCAAGGACGCCAAGAATGTCGACAACGCAAAGCTGTTCCAGAACTTCATGATGGATCCCGAAAATGCCGGCATGAACTCGTCTTTTCATCGCTACGCGAACGGCATTGCAGGCTCGGACGCCTTCATGCCAGCTGAGATGAAAGGCGCGCCGGAAGTCGAAATCCCGGCTGAATTCCTGCCGAACGGCGTGCCGTCGCAGACCTGTCCGCCGGAAGTCCAGGAGCATTACACGAAGATCTGGACTGAACTTCAAAAGTGACGCTGACGCGGGGCCCGGCAAAAGTTGCCGGGCCGCGCGTTACCTGCTTTCCACGACCACCAGAATTGGCGTCGAGCGCTTTAAGGAAATGCCGTGACAGATGCGTTCGAGGCCCGGTTCGGGTTTCCCCGACAGGCCGTTTCCCTGGCCAATTGGCGCCTTGCGCCGTATAGCACCTGGTCGTTCCAGAATGCTGCCGAACTCGTGCCGAGCGCCACGATCGAGGCCACGACCGGCAGCGAGGCTCCTGCCATCGACGCGACATCGCTGCTGTCCGAACGTTTCGAAACCGGCGCTGGCGCGGAAACGATCGGCGGCTTCCTGAAGAGGTCTCATACCGACGCGCTGGTGATCATGAAGGATGGGAATTTCGTCGCCGACTTCCATGCGCCAAACCATGACCCGCATGCCCGGCACATCGTATTTTCGATCAGCAAGTCACTGACCGCCATTCTGGCCGGGATGCTGCAGGAGGATGGGCTGCTCGATCCGGACGCGCCAGTCACCGACCACGTGCCGGAAATTGCCGGCTCGGCCTATGGTGATGCAACGATCCGGCATCTCCTGGACATGGCGATCGCGCTGGACTTTGACGAAAGCTACACCGACCCGGAGAGCGATTTCGCCCGCTATCGTAGGGCGATGCTGTGGAACCCGCAGCTTCCTGGCCGCGAACAGGAAACAATGCTTGGCTTTCTAGGCTCGTTGAAGAAAGCCAGGGGCGAGCACGGCGCGCCCTTCCGCTATCGCTCTCCCAATTCGGATCTGCTTGGGATTGTTGTCGAGCGCGCATCGGGCCGGCGCTATGCCGATCTTATGAGCGAAAGGCTGTGGAAGCCGATCGGCGCCAAGGCCGATGCCTTGGTGACTGTCGATCGCGAGGGCACGGCGCGGGCAGCCGGCGGCGTCAGTGTCACGGCTCGAGACCTTGCACGCGTTGGCGAATTGATGCGGTGTAGCGGCCTGGCCCACGGAAAACGCGTCCTGCCGGCAGCCTGGTTGCGGGACACGCTGACGGGTGGCGATGCCGACGCATGGCGACAGGGCGATTTCGCGCATCTGCTCGAACACGGCCGCTATCGCAACAAATGGTACCAGACCGGGTTCGACAATGGCGCGTTCTTCGCCATCGGCATCCATGGCCAATGGCTTTGGGTGGATCCGGCCGCCAACATGGTGATCGTCAAATTTTCATCGCAGCCCGAACCGGTTGACGACCCGATCGATCACCAGTGCCTGGCCCTTTTTGCGGCAGTGGCGGCGCTGATCTAGCGGATCTTTGCTGCCGTCCGGTTGCTAATGAGGGACGCTCTTGGAAAACAGATTGATGATTGCGACTCCCGCCATGATGAGCCCGATGCCGATCAGGGCAGGGGCGTCGAGCGCCTGGCGATAATAGACCCAGGCAATCGCGGTAATGAAGACGATGCCTGCGCCGCACCACAGCGCATAGACAACGCCGACCGGGATCGTGCGAAGCGGCAGCGACAGGAAATAGAACGCCAGCGCATAACCGACTATCGCGACAGCCGACGGACCGATCCGTGTGAAGCCGTCGGTCGATTTCAGCGCGGTGGTTGCCACCACTTCGAACATCACCGCGACGATCAGATAGGCGTAATTCCAGTTCATGGGCTCTCGCGGCTTGAAGGATAGGGCGGTCTGTTTCGCAGGTACCGAGGCGGCACTCTATCTGAAAGATCGGCGCAAAGCCCAGATGGCGCCGGGTGAATTCAATCCGCAAGGCGAGATCCGAGAGAAATGCAATGCGGATGTCTCACTCCCGTAAAAACGAAGTGCAATGAGCCACATCGCATTGATCGAACCGGCAATTCATGCACTTGTTGGCGACCGGTACGCGTCGAGACTGGCGGGCCGTCAGTATCAAGCCAAGACTGAATTGGAGGAGGAGTATACATGTTGAGGAAATTACTGGGTGCCACAGCCGTGGCCGTGTCGGCACTGATCTTATCAGGTGCTTCCATGGCCGCTGACTACAACTGGACTTTCCAGACGTCGGAGACCGCGGGCGAGCCCGGGTTTGTCAACAAGCAGAAATGGGCTGAAAGCGTCAAGCAGATGTCCGGGGGCCGCATCGAGATAGAACTGCTGCCGATCGGCTCAGTGGTGCCGCATACCGATACGCTGGAGGCTGTTGGCAGCGGCATCCTGCAAGGTCACATGACCGATCCAAGCTATTTCGCCGGCAAGGACCCGGCCTTTGCCATGATGGGCAATCTCGTTGGCGCCTGGTCCGATCCCTTTGAGCTGCTTGGTTTCATGCAGTCCGGCGGCGGCCATGAACTCTATTCGGAACTGGTCGAGCCCTATGGCGTGCATTTTATCGGCGCGGCTGCCACCGAGCCCGAAGCCTTCGTGTCCTCGGTCCCGATCCGCACGGTGGAAGACCTGAAGGGCGTGAAGCTGCGGGCGCCGGAAGGCATGGTCTATGAGATCTTCGCCAAGGCGGGTGCAGCACCCGTGGCGCTGCCAGGCTCGGAAATCTTCACCGCCCTCGACAAGGGGGTTGTGCAGGCAGCCGACAATACGGTTTTTGCCACCAACCAGGCGCTCGGCATGAACGACATCGCCCACTATCCGCTTTATCCGGGCTTCCACTCCTTGCCGCTGATCGACATCTCGATGAACAAGGCAGAGTGGGACGGACTGCCTGACGACCTCAAAGCGGTTCTCAACGCTTCGGTCGACGAGTTCATTCTCAACCACATCTATTCGGTGCGCAAACTCGATGCCGATGCAGTGGTCAAGGCCAAGGAAAATCCCGAGATCGAGATCATCAACTGGTCAGGCGACGAGCGGGCGAAGTTCCGCCGAATCGCCCAGCAGGAGTGGGAGATCTGGGCCGGAAAGACCGCGATGACCCAGCGCTACTACGATACGGTCATCAAGTATCTGCAAGGCCGTAACCTGCTTTAGGCTGGCAAGCCTGAGCGTATCGCGACGCCCGGCTCACCTTGCCGCCGGGCGTCGATTCTTGAGATCGGGAGGAGCTAAATGAGCGACAAGGTCGACATCGATCTGTCCGGCGACGACGAAGAGGTTCGCACCGGGCTTGATTCGAAGGTGGCTGGCTCTGCGAAGGTGTTGTCCTGGGCGATCTTCATTGCTTTCGCCGTCAGCGTCTTCGAGGTCATTTCCCGCTACGTTTTCGACAGCCCGACATTCTGGGCTCATGAAACGACGACATTTCTGATCGCCGCCGTATTTCTCGTCGGCGGTCCGATCGCGCTGGCGCGCGACAAGCACATTCGCGTGCGCATGTTCTACGATTCCGTGTCGCCACGCGGCCGCCGCTTGCTCGACATCTTCAATTCCATCGTCGCCATGATCTTTTTTGCCGGCCTCGGCTATGCGGGCGTCATCATGAGCTGGAAAGCCACGCACACGCCGACCGGCGAAATCCATTTCGAAGGCACCGGCACGGCGTGGAATCCGCCGACGCCCGCAATGCTGAAGATCCTCATCCTGATCTGCGTCGCTCTCATGTTTGTGCAGACCGGCCTGCACCTCATCAAGGCCATTCGGCGCGATCTTCCGCCCACCAACAAGAGCTAAGCGGAATCAGATGAGCCAGCTAAAGATGGATCCTGACATGCGGCTGCGAGGGAAATTCACATGGGCCTGAGCGCCGTCGGCATCGAGTTCGGCACCTATCTCCTTGTCGCCGCCATCTTCGCCCTGCTGCTGACCGGGCAGCCGCTGGCCTGGGTCACCGGCCTTGTCGCGCTTGTCTTCACATTCGGGTGGTTCGGCGGCAACGCGCTGCCGCTGGTGACCGCGCGCATCTTCGGCTTCATCACCGAATATTCGCTGGTCGCAATCCCGATGTTCATCTTCATGGCGGCCCTGCTGGATCGTTCCGGCATTGCCAAGGACCTTTTCAACGGAATGCGCGTACTGGCCGGCCGGCTGCCCGGCGGCGTGGCGATCCAGACGCTCATCGTGGCCATCCTGATGGCGGCCATGTCGGGTGTCATCGGCGGCGAGATCGTGCTGCTCGGCATCCTTGCGCTGCCGCAGATGCTAAGGCTGGGCTATGACCGCAATCTTTCCATCGGCGTGGTATGCGCCGGCGGTTCACTTGGCACGATGATGCCACCTTCCATCGTGCTCATCATTTACGGCCTGGTTGCCGGCGTCTCGATTGCCGACCTGTTCGTCGCAGCCATCACGCCAGCGTTCCTGCTGCTGGGCTGCTACATCGCCTATGTGCTGTTCATATGCCTGCGCGATCCAAGTCGCGGTCCGCCAATGTCTGCCGAGGAGAGGGCGCAGGAGTCGGTCGGCAGTGCGCTGAAGGCGCTCATCGCACCGGTTTTCATCGTGGTTGCGGTGCTCGGATCGATCTATACCGGCGTCGCGTCGATCACCGAAGCGGCGTCACTGGGGGTATTCTCGGTGCTCGTGATTTCGGCGCTGCGACGGGAACTGAACCACCGGATGATGCAGGACAGCCTGGTCCATACGCTCGAGACCTGCGGCATGATCATCTGGATCGGCATCGCGGCGGCGGTGCTGGTTGGCGTCTACAACCTGATGGGCGGCAACCGCTTCGTCTCAAGCGCCATTCTCGGTATCGACGCGCCTCCGGTCGTTATCATCATGGTGATGATGCTCATTCTGCTCGTGCTTGGCATGTTCCTCGACTGGATCGGCATTGCGCTTCTGACCCTGCCGATCTTCGTGCCGATCGTGAAGCAGCTTGGCTTCGATCCGATCTGGTTCGGCATCCTGTTTGCGGTCAACATGCAGGTATCGTATCTGACGCCGCCTTTCGGGCCGGCCGCCTTCTATCTGAAGAGCGTTGCGCCGCCCGACATCACGCTGAAGCACATCTATATGGCGCTGCTGCCGTTCATCGCGTTGCAACTGCTGGTTCTCGGTCTGCTGCTGTTTTTTCCGTCGCTTGCAATTTGGGCACTCTAGGCGCTCCCAGGGTGGGCCGCCACCGCACAAGCGGTTCCGATGTTGCGCCGGCTGGTCGGTGGCGTTCTGCGGAGCAGGCGCTGGGAGGCGATTAAACGCCGTTTTCCATCAGCCCGCAGTCGGACCAGTTGCTGTTTGAGTTCAATCGCAAAACAATGATGGGTTGGTTTTGGCGAAAGCTTCGAGTTCTTCCATCACCGAGTCGAGATGAGCCAAAAGCGCATTTCGCGCGGCAGGACCGTCACTGGCTGCAATGGCTGCCCCGATTGCTATGTGCTCACGGTAACTCAGAACGTGTCGCCGAGGGTTGATCAGCATTCGTCTGGCGCGATCAAGGGACAGGCGGGCGCTTTCGACTACGGCCCGAACGCGTGAATAGGATATCGCTGACACCAGGATGTCGTGGAATTCCAGATCGAGATTGTGGAAACTCGTCCGATCATCAGCGTCCAGGGCGATCTTTTGCAGCCGCATGTTGGTCTCAAGGGCGGCCATGAATTTCTGGGTCCGGCTGTGGGCAAGCTGCTCGACAGCCTGACCCTCCAGAGCGCGACGCAGAAACATGTTTTCATGGGCATCGACAAGCCTGATGCGCGATACGCTGGAGCCGCTTTGCGGGCGTATGTCGACCAGGCCCTCCGCCTTCAACTGGTTTAGCGCTTCTGCAATGGGGAAGCGTGACACGCCGAAACGTCGCGTCAGTTCACCTTTGTCGAGTTTGGCGCCTGGCTCGAATTCCAGATGCACGATTGCATTGCGCAGACCTTCGATAACCCGCGCAGTCGCTCCCGATGACACCTTGCGGCGAACAATCATTGAGCCGGATCGAGGCTTCGTTACGGCTGTTGCGCTCATACTGACATGTTAGTAGGTTGTCGCTGGCGTGCCAATGGCCGGATTGGAGGCGTGTCGAACGGGAGGGTTCGGAGCGAGGACAGAAGTCCACGCATTCTCGCCGAACGTCCGACCGGCAGGAGGAACGGCAGCGTCAATGCCAAACAGGGAGGAAATTATGAATAAAGCCATGCAACGGGCACTACTCGCCACGGGTTTCATTTTCGTGGCAACCGCATCTTACGCAGATACGTCAGACAAACGGATCGCGCTCTCCAACAATTATGCCGGCAATTCCTGGCGCCAGGCCATGCTGAAAAGCTGGGACAAGGTGACCAAGCCGGCGGTTGAGAATAAAACAGTTGCTGCTGCCGACAGTTTCACGACCGCTGAAAATCAGGTGACCGAACAGGCAGCGCAGATTCAGAACATGATCCTCCAGGGTTATGATGCAATCGTCATCAATGCAGCCTCGCCCGATGCCCTCAACGGCGCGGTCAAGGAGGCGTGCGATGCCGGCATCACGGTTGTTTCCTTCGACGGAATCGTGACCGAGCCCTGCGCATGGCGCATCGCCGTCGACTTCAAGCAGATGGGCAAGGATCAGGTCCTGTACCTGAAGGACAAGATGCCAGATGGCGGTAATCTGCTGGAGATCCGCGGCCTGGCCGGTGTCTTCGTCGACGACGAGATTTCCAAGGGCATCCATGAGGGCGTGGCGGAGAATCCGCAGTTCAAGATTGTCGGTTCGGTCCATGGCGACTGGGCTCAGGACGTTGCGCAAAAGGCTGTTGCCGGCATCCTGCCTTCGCTGCCTGAAGTTGCAGCGGTCGTGACACAGGGCGGCGACGGATATGGTGCGGCGCAGGCCTTCAAGGCTGCCGATCGTCCGACGCCGCTCATCATCATGGGCAATCGCCAGGATGAGCTCGCATGGTGGAAGGAGCAGAAGGACGCTAACGGCTACGAGACCATGTCGGTTTCGATCGCTCCCGGCGTTTCGACTCTCGCCTTCTGGGTCGCCCAGCAGATCCTCGACGGCAAGGAAGTGCCCAAGGACCTGACGGTTCCCTTCCTGCGTATCGATCAGGCCAATCTCGATGAAAGCCTGGCCAATACCGAAGCGGGCGGTGTCGCCAACACCGAATACTCGCTTGAGGATGCACAGAAGGTCATCGGCAGCATGTAAAACTGACCGGGCGGGCGGCGATCGATTTGCCGCTCGCCCGGCCAATAAGATGCAGAACAATCAAGATATCCTGATCCGTCTGGACGGCGTTGAAAAGAACTTCGGCGCCGTTCGTGCGCTCGCGCGCGTCAGCATGGAGGTCGCGGCCGGCGCATGCCTGGGGCTGGTCGGTCACAATGGGGCCGGCAAGTCGACGCTGATCAACATACTCGCAGGGACGCTCTCTGCCTCGGCTGGTCGGGTCTTTGTCGCGGGCGACGACGTTACGGCGCAATACGGTGTCAGCGTTGCAAATCGCCACGGCATCCGTTGCGTCTTCCAGGAACTATCGCTCTGCCCGAACCTTACTGTTGCCGAAAACGCCCGGATCATGCACCCGTCGCTCAAGGGCATCGGCTGGCGGCGTCGTGCCGCAGCCTTGATCTGCGACAAGCTCGATGCGATTTTTCCGGGCCATGACATCGAACCCTCACAGCTGGTTGGTGACCTGTCCATCGCACGCCGACAGATGGTTGAAATCGCACGCGCCTTCTCGGCTACTGAAACGCCGGTCCGCCTGGTCGTTCTCGACGAGCCGACTTCGTCGCTGGACGGGGTTCTGGCCGGACAGCTGCTCGCTTTCGTACGCAACTTCGTTGCGGAAGGTGGCGCGGTGATCCTCATCTCCCACCTGCTCAACGAAATCCTTACAACCTCGAACCGGATCGTGGTGATGCGTGACGGTGGCGTTGTCGCCGATCGCCCAGCAAGCGAATTCGATCGCTCGTCCCTCGTCGAAAGCATGGGCAGCGTCGCCCATGAGTCTGACGGCCCCGGACAGCGATCCGCTACAGTGTCAACGGAACTCAAGGTCTCGGCGCTGGCCGCAGCCCAACGCGACGGCACCACGCTGACAGCCAACAGCGGTGAGATCGTCGGTCTCGCGGGACTCGGCGGGCACGGCCAGACCGACATTCTGATGCGCATATTCGAAGGCGAGCGCAAGCATGTGGCCGGCATCAAGGTTATGGGGAAGACAGCCATAGTTGCTGGCGACCGTCAGACGGACGGCGTTTTTCCGCTCTGGTCTATACGCGAAAATGTTACCATCAGTTCGCTATCGCGAATGACAAGCCGGATGCTAATCGATGCGTCTTCGGAGGTCGAGATGGCGGCGGATTGGAAGCAACGGATCGGTATCCGCACACCCGATGTCGACAACCCCATCCTTTCTCTTTCAGGCGGCAACCAGCAAAAGGTGCTGTTCGCCCGCTCGCTTGGTTCCGACGCAGACATCATCCTGATGGACGACCCGATGCGCGGTGTCGATATCGGCACCAAGCAGGAAGTCTATGGCATGATCAGGCAGGAAGCATCGGCAGGCAGGACCTTCCTCTGGTACACCACGGAAATGGACGAGTTGAAGCATTGCGACAGGGTCTACGTGTTTCGGAACGGGCAGATTGTCGCCGAGTTCTCGGGCGACGGTATCACCGAGGAAAAGGTGCTTCACTCATCGTTTGAGGCCGCCGCCTGATGCCAGTCGCGTTCCTGGCCCGCAACGCGCGCATTCTTTTGCCGGCCCTGTCATTCGTCGTCATTTTGCTGGCCGTTTTCTGGCTGCAGCCGCGGGCCATGAGCTATCTCGGCTTGAACCTGCTGCTCAATCTTGCCCTGCCGATCGCCTTTGCGACCATCGCCCAGATGTTTGTGCTGACGGTGAACGATCTTGACCTTTCCCTGGGTGCCTATGTCGGGTTCGTGGCCTGCGTCGGGGCGACCTGGCTGAATGACCAGCCGCTGCTGGGCGTCGCGGCGCTGGCTGCCGGCATCGCGATCTATGCCGCAGTCGGCGCCCTGATCCATCTGAGGAACCTGCCGTCTATCGTTGTGACGCTTGGCATGTCTTTCGTCTGGCTCGGACTTGCGGTTCTTGTCTTGCCGACGCCTGGCGGCAAGGCGCCTGACTGGCTGCGCGCGATAATGACCTGGAAGACCCCTTTCGTTCCCTTCACGATCTACGCGCTTCTGGCCCTTGCCGTGATCGTTCATCTCGGACTGATGCGCTCCGCCCAGGGTGCCGTGTTGCGCGGCGCCGGCGGCAATCCGAGATCCGTCGAGCGCGCAGGCTGGTCACTGCTGAAGGCCAAGATGACGATGTTTGCGCTGGCCGGCCTGTTCGGCGTCTTTTCCGGGCTGGCCCTGGTTGGGCTGACGACGTCCGGCGATGCCAATATCGCCCTGCGCTACACGCTCCTCTCGATCGCTGGCGTCATCCTGGGCGGCGGCGAATTCACGGGCGGCCGCATTTCCCCCATTGGCGCGGTGCTGGGCGCCATGACACTGACCCTTGCCGGCTCTTTCCTGTCGTTTCTGCGGATCGATCCGGACTGGCAGATCGGCGCGCAAGGAGGGATCCTCATTCTCGTACTGGCGCTGCGTGTGCTGATCAACCGTGCCGAGGCGCGTGCCACATGATCAAGATGCGACGCCTCATCGAGAAGCCATGGATCGGCGCCTATGCCGGAGCGCTGGCAATCTGGCTTGCCACAATCGTGTTCACGGAAGGCATGGGAGGCGGCGGCGTGTTGACGGCTGCGTTGTCCTTCGCGACGTTTTCCGTCCTGGTGGCCATCGGACAGATGTTTGTGATCACGCTTGGACCAGGCAACATCGACCTTTCCATTCCCGCCAACATGACGCTCGCTGGAGCGGTTTCCATGAAGATCATGGATGGCTCCAACGCCATGATCGGGCCGGGCCTGGCGATCGCGCTGGGCTGTGGCGCCGGCGTCGGTGTCGTCAATTACGGGTTGATCCGGTTCCTCCGCATTCCGCCGATCATCGCCACCTTGTCATCGAGTTTCGTCTTCCTTTCGGCCGCGATCTCCTACAGTCGCGGCCTTCGCATAAAGCCACCTCCATTGCTTGCCGACTTCACGACATGGATCGTCTGGGGCATTCCTGTGCTGGCAGTCGCCGGCATCGTTCTCAGCGTGGTCATGAGCGTGATCCTGCACAGAACCGTCTTCGGCCGAACCGTTACGGCCATCGGTCAAAATCCGCGCGCGGCCCGGCTTGCGGGCCTGCGGGTCGATAGCGTGCGGTTCGTCACCTATGTGATGTGCGGTGTCTTCGCGGGGCTTACGGGCTATCTTCTGTCCGGCTTTTCCGGGGGCGCGGCGCTCAATATGGGCTCGGAATACCTGCTTGCGTCCATTGCCGTCGTTGTGATCGGGGGTACGTCCGTGGCGGGCGGGTTCGCCAACCTGCCCGGTCTGTGGGGCGCGGCCATGTTGCTGTTCTTGCTCGTCACAATGCTCAACACCTACGGATTTGGCGCCGGCGTCCGCCTCGTACTGACGGGGCTCATCATCATCGCCGTCATCACCATCGCAAGCGGTCGCAGATCACCTGGCTGACCATCGCTGCGAGCGAGCTCCAAGAACCAATCTGACGTTGGTTGGCGGCGTCGCCGGCATTGCCCAATGCCTGGCAGCCTCTGGACCAACTTCAAGCTGGGGATCGAAGTTAATTGGCGTGACAGGACGGCAGGAATGCGCTAACTGGACTAGATAACAGTCCAGTCAATGGCAGATCGCATGACACTTCCGCTTTCTCCTCTTCATGAGGTGATCCACAAGCAGACGACCAAGGACATGATCCGCGACAAGATCGTGTCGCTGATCGCGTCCGGCATTCTTCAGATGGGTGACGAACTGCCAAGCGAGCGCGAACTTGCCTCGATGTTGATGGTCAGTCGCGAAACGGCGCGTGGCGCCGTGCAGAGGCTTGCGGGCGAGGGCATTGTCATCGTGTCGCAAGGCGCCCGGACGCGTGTGGCAAAGGTCGATGTCGAGGTCGGAGCGCAGCGGATCGGCGTTACCAATCCGAGTTCGATCAACGGCTACAGTCTCGACGCGGTCCATGCGGCGCGGCTTCTGGTCGAGACAGCGGTCGTGGCCGATGCGGCGCGCCACCTGACCGCCAATGACATCAAGCGGCTCGAGGACTCTATTGCGGCACAGCAGGCAGCCTGTGCCGACCCGGTGCGGTTCCTGATTTGCGACCGCGAGTTTCACCTGACGATCTATTACGCATCGGGAAACAAGCTGCTCGCCGATTTCGTGGTCGACCTCTACACCTACATGCTCGACCACCGCCGCATCGCCATGGGCAAGCCCGGCGCGATCGAAAAGAGCCTTGAAGATCATCGCTTCATCGTCAACGCCTTGAAGATGCGCAATCCGGACGCCGTGTCCGCGGCTTTCGCCAATCACATTCTGCGCATTCATGAAACGAGCCTGGAGGTCGGTTCAGACAGCGCGGGCAAGAAGCCCGTTGCTGCTGCAAAAGCCCCGAACGGCAAGAGGAAAGTAGCCTGACATGCATCTAATGGTAATCGGCGCAGCCGGCATGATTGGCCGCAAGCTGGTTTCGGCGCTGGTCGGACTGGATGCGCTCGGCGGGCGAACGATCGATCGGCTGACACTTTCCGATATCGTTGAACCCGAAGCGCCGGCCTTTGGCGGCAGGGTCGACTGCCTCGCCAGCGACCTCTCGTCCGAAGGTGCTGCGGCACGGCTCGCCGCGATGCGCCCGGACATGATTTTCCATCTGGCGGCAATCGTATCCGGCGAGGCCGAGGCGGATTTCGAGAAGGGCTACCGGGTCAATCTCGACGGTACCCGCGAACTGTTCGAGGCAATCCGCCTGGAGAGCAACGGCGACCCTTATCGTCCAAAACTGGTCTTCACATCGTCGATAGCCGTGTTTGGCGAACCGCTGCCAGCCATCATAGACGACACGCACGGGCTGACACCGTTGACGAGCTACGGCACGCAAAAAGCGATCGGCGAGTTGCTGCTTGCCGACTATTCGCGACGCGGATTCTTCGACGGCATCGGCATCAGGCTGCCGACCATTTCGATCCGCCCGGGCAAGCCCAACAAGGCGGCGTCAGGCTTCTTCTCGGGCATCCTGCGTGAACCGCTGGCCGGCATGGAGGCAATACTGCCGGTCAGTGAAGACGTGCGGCACTGGTTTGCAAGCCCGCGCGCGGCCGTTCGCTTTCTGATCCATGCCGCCGATATCGATACCGCACCGCTTGGCAGCCGTCGGTCGTTGACCATGCCTGGCCTCGCAGCAACGGTCGGCGAGGAGATAGAGGCGTTGCGCCGCGTGGCTGGCGACAAGGCGGTCAAGCTGATCCGTCGCGAGCCCGATCCAATCATCGCCGGCATTGTCAGCGGATGGCCGCAGAGCTTCGATCCGCGCCGCGCGCTCGCATTGGGCTTCGAGGCGGAGAAGTCGTTCGACGAGATCATCCGTGTTCACATAGAGGACGAACTCAACAGCGTGATGCAGGCATAGGAACAGCATCATGCTGCTTGGCGCCATAGCCGACGACTTCACCGGCGCGAGCGATCTTGCGAACACGCTGGCCAAGGGCGGTATGGCGACGACGCAATTTGTCGGCGTCGGCAAGGAGCCGGCTGCTCCCGACTGCGAGGCAGGCGTGGTCGCGCTAAAGACACGCACCGCCCCGGCGCAACAGGCTGTAGCGCAGTCGCTTGAAGCGGCGCGATGGCTGCTGGCGCAGGGCTGCGAGCAAATCCTGTTCAAATATTGCTCGACCTTTGATTCGACCCCGCAAGGCAATATCGGGCCGGTCGCGGAGGCCCTGCTCGACCTTCTGGGCGCAAAGGTGGCCGTGGTCTGCCCGGCCTTTCCGGCAACCGGGCGACGCCTGTTCATGGGTCATCTGTTCGTGGGCGAAAAGCTGTTGTCGGAATCGGGGATGGAAAATCACCCGCTGACGCCGATGAGCGATCCCGACATACGGCGCTGGCTTCGGCGGCAGACGGTTGGCGAGGTCGGGCTGGTGCCTCTTGCAACTGTCCGAAGCGGAAAGATGGCACTTGTCCAGGCCCTGGAGGCGCAGCAGAAGACCGGCACCCGCCTGGCGGTGACGGACGCCGTGGCCGATGAAGATCTGCTGGTGCTGGGCGAGGCGATTGCCGGCCACAGGCTTGTCACGGGAGGCTCCGGAATAGCGCTTGGACTGCCCGAAAATTTCCGTCGCGCTGGAAAGCTGGCAGAAAAAGCGCAGGTTGAAGCGGTCGCTGCTGGGCCGGCAATCGTGCTTTGCGGATCCTGCTCGGCAACGTCGCTCCGCCAGGTGGCGAACTATCTTGAGACGCATCCGGGCCTGGCGCTCGACCCCGCCGCACTGATGAGCGGTTCGATGACCATTGAAAAGGCGCTTGACTGGATCGGCCAGCACGAAGGTGCCGCACCAATCATCTATTCGACCGCAGATGCCGAGCACGTCTTTGAGGTCCAGCAGCGACACGGGAGGGGCGAAGTGGCCGCTGCCATTGAGCAGTTCTTTGCCGTGCTCGCGCAACGGCTCGTCAATGGAGGTGTCCGGCGGCTGGTCGTCGGCGGCGGTGAGACTTCGGGTGCTGTTGTCGAAGCGCTTGGTGTTGCAAGCTTGGGGATTGGTCCCGAAATCGACCCCGGCATTCCCGCACTCATGGCAGAGCGGAACGGCACGCTTGGCCTGGCGCTCAAGAGCGGCAATTTCGGCGCCGACGATTTCTTCGAGAAGGCGGTCCGGCGGATCGGAACGGCATGAGTGAGCAGGCGATACGGGACAATCTGGTCAAGTGGGGAAAGTCGCTTTTCGAGCGCGGCCTGACTGCCGGCTCGTCCGGCAATATGTCGGTGCGGCTCGACGATGGCTTCCTGTTCACGCCGACCAACTCCTGCCTCGGTTTTCTCGAGCCCGAGCGGCTTTCGAAGCTCGACAGTTCGGGCAACCATATCTCCGGCGATGCGCCGACCAAGGAACTGCCGCTGCATTTCGGCTTCTATGCCCGGCGTCCTGCGGCGCGCGCGGTCGTTCACCTGCACTCGACCCATGCAACCGCGCTCTCGTGTCTTTCCGATGTCGATGCGCTGGACGCCATCCCGCCGATTACGCCTTATGTCGTGATGCGTGTCGGCCAGGTACCGGTCATTGCCTATACGCGACCGGGCTCGCCCGAAGTGAAGCCGCTGATCGAAGCGGTGGCAGCGAACCACGCGGCCGTGCTGCTTGAGAATCACGGCCCGGTGGTGGCCGGAGCGTCGCTCGACGCTGCCGTCTTCGCGATAGAGGAACTGGAGGAGGCGGCCCGGCTTGCCATCCTGCTGCGCGGCATGGCGGTTCGCCATCTCAGCGATGCTGCAATCGCCGAGTTGAACCAGCATTTCAAGCTGAAATGACGATGCCAAAATTCTCCGCAAACCTCGGTTTTCTGTGGCCTGAAAGACCGCTTCTCGAACGTATCGATGCAGCAGCAACGGCCGGCTTCAAGGCAGTGGAACTGCACTGGCCATACGCCATCCCCGCGGAAAGCGTAAAGCAGGCCTGTGCCTCGCGCAGGCTGACGCTTCTCGGCATCAACACACCGCCGGGAAACCTGGACAATGGCGATTTCGGCCTGGGTGCCGTCGCCGGTCGACAGTCTGATTTCCTGGAAGGCTTCGAAACGGCCGCACGATGGGCGCGGCTTGCCGGCGCCTCGTCGATTCACGTCATGGCCGGTGTCGTGCAGGCTGACGGCAAGGCGGCAGCGGTCGAGGTGTTTCGCGAGAATTTGAGCATCGCCGCAGCCAAGGCGCCGGACCTGACCTTGCTGCTTGAACCCATAAACCAGCGGGACAAACCGGGATACTTCTATTCGACACTTGGCGAGGCGGCAGCGCTCATCGATGCCGTCGGTGCGACCAACATCAAGATCATGTTCGACGTCTATCATGTCGGTATCAGCGAGGGTGACATCCTGACCCGACTCGACAGCCATATGGGGCAGATCGGTCACGTCCAGATCGCCGCGGTGCCAAGCCGGGCCGAACCCGACGAGGGAGAGATCGCCTATGGCGCGATCTTCAAGGCGCTCGACCGACTGAACTACGGGGGCTGGGTGGGCTGTGAGTACAAGCCGCGCGGCGACACTGACGAGGGCCTTGCCTGGACGGGCAAACTCGGCATTTCACTTTAGACCAAGGAGAAGATCATGCTCGCGACCAAGACCGCACTGACCATTAGAGCTGCGAAAGCCATCGCAGCAGCCTGCGAGGCGGCCGCCGAGAAAGATCAGCTCAAACTGGTGATCGCCATTGTGGATGATGGCGGACACCTTGTGTTGCTTCACAAGGAGGATGGGGCGCAGGTCGGCAGCATCGAGATTGCAATCCTCAAGGCGCGGACTGCCGTGTTGTTCAAGCGCCCGACCAAGGCATTTCAGGACGTCGTCGAGGGTCAAGGTCGCTACGCCTTGCTGTGCATACCGAACGGCATCCCGCTCGATGGAGGCGTTCTGCTGAAAGCCGGCGACGAGATCATCGGCGCCATTGGCGTCAGCGGCGAGTCCGACGAGCAGGACGGCGACATCGGCCGCATCGGCGCGGCGGTTCTCGTCGGTCATGGGCCCACTTAGCGCTCAGACCAGAAGCGGCTCGATACCTTTCAAATAGGCAAGCGCCCGACGGGCCATGGCGTCGGGATCGGCCTTGCGCGTGGCAAAGCCGATTTCCATCGTGAGGTGACCGCTATAGCCGATGTCCTTCACCGCCTGCATGACGCCCAGCCAGTCGACCGCGCCGTCGCCGGGCGCACCACGGTCGGTGTCGGCGAAATGAACATGGGCGAGATCCTTGCCAAGAATGCGCACGTGATCGGCTGACACGTCGTCGCGGTAGAGCGCGTGAAACGTGTCGAACATCGTCTTAACGTTAGGCTGGCCGCAAGCGTGCATCATCTCCAGCGCCTGGTGGGGCGTATCGATGAGATTGCTGTCGGCGGCGGTTGGCTCGATTGCAATGGTGATCCCGCGTTTGGTCGCGTGCGTGGCGATGCGCGTAAGGCAATCGAGACTGCGCTCCAGCGCCTGTTCACGGGTCGAACCGAATACCTGCCAGCCGGCGATATAGAGGACGAGCCCGGCGCCCAGGTCGGCAGCTAGATCAACAACCTCGCAATAGTGGCTGACCGTCGCTTCCCGTTCTTCCTTGAGCGGCGACGCAGGATTGTGGCCAGGCCCGCCACCCGGCGCCGGCAACAGGCTGACCGCCGGCAGGCCCTCGCCCTGCATCAGTTTCTTCAGTTCGCGACGGCGCGCGACCCCGAGATAGGCTGGCCATGCATGCGGTGCTGCGCAGCCGATCTCGATGCCGTCATAGCCGATGCGTGCAAGCCGCCGCACGACCTCATCGAGTTCGTAGGACGGTAGCCAGCTCGGGAAACTGCCATAGGCCCAAGTGTTGAATGCGTATTTCATCTGGCTCTTCCTCCCGGCGTCGAATGAGGTAAACGATTGTCGTCAATAACCGATTTTGTCAATCCGATGTGCCTTCAAAGTCAAGGTGCAAGGCCAACCAACCACGCACGGATGCATGGCAGGGACCGATCTCCGAGGCGGAAGCGCGGGGTTCTGGCAGCAATACTGACATTTTAAGTTCAGACTTTCTTCTTGACAGGATACGGTCTCCTGGGTTCTCTTTCTACGTAATCGATTAACATACGAAGTCGATTGTCGTCATCTGGCGGCTGGGAGGAGAGCTTTGAATTCGATGCTTCGCTGGGGCGTGCTCGGCACGTCTGGAATTGCCCGATCGCACATGGTGCCGGCCATTCAGGCCAGCGGGAATGGCGTCGTCGCTGCGGTGGCCGGACGTGATGCCGAGCGAAGCCGCGAGTTCGCCGAGGCTTTCGGTATCGCATCGAGTTTCGGCAGCTATGCGGACCTGACCGCATCAGACGATATCGACGCCGTTTATATCCCGTTGCCCAACAGCCTGCATGCGAGATGGGCGATGGCCGCTGCCGACGCCGGCAAAGCGGTGCTTTGCGAGAAGCCGCTCGCGCTTGATGCGGACGAGGCTCAAAGCGTCGTCGAGCATTTTGCCGGCAAGGGCGTCGCGCTGATGGAGGGGTTCATGTACCGCTTCCATCCGCAGAACCGGCACGTCCTCGACCTGATCGCCGCCGGGGAGATCGGCGACGTCCGCGAGGTGCGGGCGCATCTCTCTGTCGATATCATGGAGGCGCAGGAAAGCGGCAATGTCCGGTTCGACAAAGTGCTTGGTGGCGGCTCGCTGCTCGACATGGGTTGCTACGCGGTCAGCATTGCACGGGGAATTTTCGGCGACGAGCCATCGCATGTCATGGCCACGCTCGACATCGATCCACGAAGCGGCGTTGACCTGTCGGCGGCCGCTGTCCTGGACTTCT
>JBBSOT010000031.1:0-26632 GCA_038259455.1 Hyphomicrobiales bacterium
AAACACGGAAGCATCCGGAATGTAGGCGTAGTCAACGCTCGGCAGCACCCAGGGCTGTTCATCGGCGCGCGCATCCGTCGGAAAAGCTGCTGTCGAATCAAAAACCTCTTCCTGCACTTCGAAGTGCATGGCCCGAATATCGAAGAAATTCCGATCGTCCAGTCCTGTCAGATAGACCTGCGAAGTATGAACGTAGTCGCTGTATTCGCCTAGATCATATGTGTGGGCAAAATTCTTGTCCGATTGCACCAGCACGTCCCAGCCGAAGTCCCAGCGCGAGTTGATCGCGAATCGACCGGTCGTACCCATCATGCCGCGCAACTTGTTCGAATCCCTAACAGGTCCGCGGTCTACGGTATTGAGGTCGAATGCGTCGGGATCGGCCTGGCTGATTCCGGCAAGGTGAATGCTGTACTCGCCATTGTTGAAGCGCTGACGCCACTCCGCCTCGGCCAGGAATCCCTGTGACGTATAGCCGGTGCCGGTCAGGGTAAGGTCGTAGTGCGGGGAGAGGGCCAGATAATAAGGTATGGAAAGGCCGACACCGAGCTCGCTTTTGTACTTGATGCCCGGCATCAGGAAACCGGACTTGCGCTTCACGGTCGGGTCAGCGATTTCAAACGCGGGCAGATTTCCCAGCGGCATGCCGAGGAACTCGAACGCCGAATTCTCGAATCTGACTGTCTTGGCCTTGCTGTTCCATATGATTCGCTTGGCCTTGATGCGCCAGATCGGCGCCTTGTCGGGCTGTTCTTCACACGGTTCGCAGGCTGTATAAACGCCATTGTTGAATGTCGTGAGAATACCGCCGCGGCGCTCGGCGCTCTCAGCCGCGAAATATGTCTTGTCGACAGTCTCGACACGCAGTGCATTGACGAAACCGTCGCCGAAATCATCCGTGATGTCGATCTTGTCCGAGTAAATCTTGGTGCCGTCCGGATTGACGATCTCGACATTGCCCGTGGCGATGAGGCGGCTCGACCTGCGGTCGTAAGTGACCCGATTCGCGACCAGCCTGTTGCCGCCATAGTCGATGCGGACACGTCCGGAAGCAGTCACACTCTGGTCATTGTTGTCGTAGATCAGCGTGTCGGCTTCGAGCAGCATATCGGTGCCGGCTGGAATATCCGGCGCAAGGTCCACGATCTCTTGAGCATGAGACGGTACGGGAAGCACCGCGCCAGCAAAGATACAAGCGAGAGCTGTCGCGCCGAGAAGGCGCGCCAATCTCACAGATCTAAGGTCTAGCGCCGCCGCAAGCCCCAACTAGCCGTCCTCCTTATAGAGCAGGAACGTCACCCCGAAAAACATTGCCACAAGGACGGGGATCCATACCACAATGAAAGGTGGCACGAATCCCGCGTTCCCGAACGCTTTCACCAGCACCGAAACAACATAAAGCAGAAAGCCGGCCAAGATGCCACCCAGAATCATCGTTGCAGACTGTCCCATCCGTGCAAAACGCATCGAGACGGTCGCAGCGATCAGGGTCATCGCTACCAGCAGGAAAGGCAGAGCCAGAAGTGTGTGAAATTGTGTGGCAAAGCTGTTGGCCTTGAGGCCGAACGATCTGGCCACTTCAATTTTTTCCGGAAGCTCGTAGAACGGGATCGTATCCGGGCGGGAGAGCCTTTCCTGGACGAACTCTGGACGCAGATTCGTTGGCACCCGGTCGGTTTCCTGCGGCGGCAGCTGTTGCCCCTCGCGAAGCCGCCTGACATCGTGCAATTCCCAGTATCCGTCGCGAAGGTAAGCCCTGGCTGCGTCGCGTCGCTCGACAATATCGCCTTCCTTGTTGAGCGACAGGAAGACCGCTTCGGAAAGTTCGAGACCGTCATCGAGGATTGCACGGGCCCCGATGATTGTGTCCCCTTCGCTCGTCTTCTGGCGAAGCCACGGAGCAGCAAACGCTGAGTCGCCACTTGAGTTGCCGGACCGGAGCCCGGTCTCGATCGATTGGGATTGGGAAAATGCATACGCCGCGAGCGGATTGAGGACGCCGACGGTCAGCAAGCCGAAAAGGAACGCAGCCGCACAGCAGGGAAACAGAAACTGCCAGGCCGATATGCCGGCCGAGCGCGCGATGACCAACTCGTATTTCCGATTGAGCGAGACCAAGGTTGCAATGGCCGCAAGCAGCGCGATGAACGGTACGGTCTGCTGCATGATCATGGGAACCCGCAGCGCCGAAACCGTCAAGGCAAGCTTGGCCGAAAACCCTGGTAGCCCCGAGGTGCGGCTTGAAAACTCGGTGAAGTCGATAAGCTGCACCAACGCGTAGACGCCGATGAAATACCACGCCGTAATCGCGGCGTGACGAGCGAAGAAATATCGGTGCAGGGTCCAGCCCATCAGGCAGCGCCTCCGGACGAACCTGAGCGCCACATTCGCATGAACATCATCCGTTCGCCGAGCCGCCGCAGGCCTGAAATCAGTCGGTCGGCCAACGACATAGGGAGTTCCATGGTTCTGTTGGTGCGGATAAACCACATCGATACTGCCGCAGCGCCTATGGGGACCGCGTAGACGAATGGCCACAACCAGGCCGCAGACTTGACCTGGTTGGCCGAGAAATACCCCAGCCACCTGACAAAAAGTGCCAGGATGATGGCGGTAATCAACGGATTGATCCTGGACTCCCTGTGCGACCGGGCGTCGCCCGCAACGGCCAAGGCGATAAGTACAAAGACGAATGGATAGACCCACTCGGTAAACCGTCGATGCAGCTCTGCCCTGAACGATTGGGGATTGTTCTTGAATACCGGATCGTTGCGGTCAGGATCGAGCAGGTAGGGAATTGTGCGGTCTTTCGGGTACATCCGAGGTGCTCCCGACGCTGCCGTGAACAGCGACAGGTCGAAGGCATAAGAATCGAACCTGATGATCGATATGGCGCCGTCCGCGATCTTGCGATGGATTTCCCCATCGGTCATGACCAGCACATCCTCGCCGTCACGCTCAACCACCGACCCGGATTTGGCATAGTAGACCAGGTCGATACCTGCGGTGCGCGAATCAGCAACGAAGATGCCGCCCAGTCTGCCATCGGCCAGCCGTTCGCCGATCTGGATATAGAGCCCGTCCTCGATCTTGCGGAATGTCCCTTCCTGAATGACCAGCGACAACAGGTCACCACGGGCGGACGCCACCAATTCGCGCCCACGCTGGCGTGCATAGGGATCGATCCCGTTATCGACGGCAAATGAAACGAGGCTTGCGAGAACAGCAAGGGTCAGTACGGGTCGCATCGCGATCCATCGGGAACCGCCGGACGCGCTGATCACGACCAGTTCCGAATCCGCGTTCATCGTGTTCAGCGTCTGCGCCACCGCGATCACCGCGGCAAACGGCATGACAACCGGCAGCACCGACGGCAGGATCAAAGACGCGATCTGGAAAAATGCGAGCGCCGACTGCCCGCTGTCGGTTACGAGGTTGATGCGCGCGAGCACCTGCGTCGTCCAGACGATAGCCAGCGTCCAGACCAACGAAGCGCAGAAGAGCATCAAAGTGCGCCGGAAGATGTAGCGTTCAATGACTTTCATGGAGTCCGGATTCGTCCTTAGGCTCGCTCGCCCATCCGCGCGGTTTTACGCCGTGTCAGTTGCAGATATCCGTCCGGCGCCATCGAAACAACCGGAACTCGCAACTTTGCCTGATCTGCGCTGCTGCGACTGTCGCTGCGAACGGCTAACGAAGCGGCAAGAAGTGCGGTTAACGGATCGTTTCCGACGTCCGGCGGCGCATCGACTTGCAAAAACCGACAAAACCGCCAAAGGTCCGCCTGATTGTCACCAATTCCAGAAAGATAGGGCAGTTTATGACGCCGCAACCATCAATCACTTTCGTCAAGCCGGGTACGCCGGAAAAGGGCAGTGTTGTCCTGTTGGTCGCTGAAAAAGGCGAAATGACGGATGTGGCCAAGGCATGTGACCCCTCTGCAACGCTGAAGCGGGCATTTTCGGTCACCGGCTTTACCGCGAAACTTGCATCGACCGTGGAAGTCATTGCCCCCGAGGGTTCGCCGCTCGACCGCCTCGTTGCCCTCGGTGTCGGAAAGCCAGGCGATCTGGCCGAGCATGACTGGTTCAAGCTTGGCGGGGCGATCACGTCTCATTTCCGCAAGCCAACGGATGTCATCGTCATTGCCGATCTGCCTGGCGGCGCACTGGACGCTCAGGATGTGGCAAGGTTGGCTGCCGGGATCAGCCTGCGGTCGTACACTTTCGATAAATACAAGACGAAGAACACTGACTCTGACGGCAAGGCGATAGAGCGCAAACCGTCGAAATACACCATCCAGTGCAGCAACCCGGCCTCGGCAAAAAAGGCCTTCGCCAGATTTGATGCCGTCGTGGGTGGCGTGATCCTGGCGCGCAACCTGGTGAACGAGCCTGCCAACAAGCTCGGCCCGGTCGAGTTTGCCGCCGAAGCCAAGGCTCTCGAAAAGTTGGGGGTCAAGGTCGAAATTCTTGCCGAAAAGGAAATGACCAAGCTTGGCATGGGCGCGCTTCTCGGCGTGGCGCAGGGGTCTCCGCGCGGCGCACGTCTGGCGGTCATGCAGTGGAATGGCGGCAAGGCAAAGCAGAAGCCGGTCGCCTTTGTCGGCAAGGGCGTCACCTTCGACACGGGCGGCAATTCCATCAAGCCGGCAGCCGGCATGGAAGACATGAAAGGCGATATGGGGGGCGCGGCAGCCGTGATCGGCCTGATGCATGCGTTGGCAGCCCGCAAAGCCAAGGCCAATGTGGTCGGCATCATCGGGCTTGTCGAGAATGCGGTTGATGGCCACGCCCAGCGCCCCGGCGACATTGTGACGTCCATGTCGGGCCAGACGATTGAGGTTTTGAACACCGACGCGGAAGGGCGTCTGGTTCTTGCCGATGCACTTTGGTACTGCAATGAACGCTTCGAGCCGCGCTTCATGGTCAATCTGGCGACATTGACCGGGGCAATTATTGTCGCGCTCGGCCAGAATTATGCGGGACTGTTTTCCAACAATGACGAACTGGCCGCGCGGCTCGCCGACGCAGGGCTCGCCACACAGGAAAAGGTGTGGCGCATGCCACTCGGTCCCGAATACGACAAGCTGATCGATTCTAAGAACGCCGACATGAAGAACATCGGTGGTCGCTACGGCGGTTCGATCACCGCAGCGCAGTTCCTCCAGCGGTTTGTCAAGGAAACGCCTTGGGCGCATCTGGACATTGCGGGCACCGCGATGGGATCCCCTTCGAGCGAAATCAGCCAGTCATGGGCCTCGGGATTTGGTGTGAGGCTGCTCGACCGTCTTGTCAGCGATCACTACGAAGGGTGAGGCCTTGACGGCGGCAATGCGTCATTCGAAAGCGCCTGGGCATGGCTGAGGTGCTCTTTTACCACCTGACCGAATCAACACTCGAGGACGCGCTTCCGGGGCTTCTGGAGCGCAGCCTTTCGAGGGGGTGGCGCGCCGTTGTGCAGACTGGCACGGAGGAGCGACGCGATGCACTGGATGCCCATCTCTGGAGTTTCCGGGACGATTCGTTCCTGGCGCACGGTATCGATCGCGATCCGAATGCTGCTGATCAGCCGGTTTTGCTGACCGTCGGCATGGACAATGCAAACGACGCGCAAATAAGATTCCTGGTTGACGGCGCCGAGACGCCCGATATTTCCGCCTATGAACGCGCCGTCTTCATGTTCGATGGTCATGATGCGGCGCAGGTCGAGGCGGCGCGCGGGCACTGGAAGACCATGAAAGCCAGTGGCAATACGGTTACCTACTGGCAGCAGACGCCGGACAAAAAATGGGAACGCAAGGCCTGAACCACTCCTTTTTCCAGCTTTGGCCCGCGCGGGACTGAAAATGCGGACATTCTTCCTTCTTATCCTGCTGATTGGCATAGGCGCCGGCATTGCCTATCCATGGGCGGTCACCAATTTCTCGGGCGAAGAGATCGGCAACTGGCGCGTTTATGAGCGTGGCGGTGAGTTCAAGCCGGTCAGCGCGCAGTTGTCCAGCGCTCAAGGACCTGTCCGGGTTCTCGTCGATCTGACCGCCCGCGCAGCGCCGGAATTCGCCCCCAGCAGCACAGTCCTCACCATTACCGCCTCGAACGCTGACGGGACAGTCCTGGCTGAGCCGCTGAGTTTTTCGGAAGCAAAACCGCAGGAGCGAAATCCTCAGCTTCGGGAAAGAATCTATCGCGACGATGCCGGCGTGATACGAGACGTGGAAGACGGCCAGTACACCTTTGTCATCGGTCGGGGCGATGCCGACGATATCGAGGTGCAATCGGTCGACCTTGTGCTGCGCGCAGGGGCGGCGGTGCTGGACCCCCGACTGCAGCCGATCGGCTATGCTGTGTCCGTGATCGGCTTTATCGGCCTGGTGCTGGCGATGCGTCGCAAGCGTCGTCCCAGCGCCCCCGAGCAGCCCGCGCCACAGCGTTGGGGCAGGGGCAATGATCGGGCCTGAGGTTTATCGACCATGAACTATCGGCACGCCTATCACGCCGGCAACTTTGCGGACGTGGTCAAGCACGTCGTCTTGACGCGATTGCTCGAGTACCTGAAGCGCAAGGACAAGGCTTTCCGGGTTATCGACACTCATGCCGGGCTTGGCGCTTACGATCTGTCGTCGGTCGAGGCGCAGAAGACCCGTGAATGGCGTGACGGCATCGGTCGCCTCTTGGAAGCAAGTCCATCCGATGCCGTAGCGAAGCTGCTTGCTCCCTATCTCGATGCGGTGAAGGCACAAAATCCAGATGCCGGCCTGGCCCGATATCCGGGGTCGCCGATGATCGTGCGTAGTTTGCTGCGTCCCCAGGATCGCCTTTCGGCGATCGAGCTCCACCCGCAGGATGCCACTGCGCTCAAGGCCCTTTTTGCCGGCGACTTCCAGGTCAAGGTCCTGGAACTCGACGGCTGGCTGGGACTGGGCGGGCATGTTCCGCCAAAGGAAAAGCGCGGGCTGGTTCTGATCGATCCGCCCTTCGAGCAAGGCGGCGAGTTCCAGCGGTTGATTGACGGACTTGCAAAGGCACATCGCCGCTGGCCGGGTGGCGTCTATGCGCTCTGGTACCCGATCAAGGATCGCGCCGCGGTCATGCACTTCAGAAGCGCGCTCAGCGATTCGGGTCTGCCGAAGATAATCGACCTGGCCTTCTCGATCCGCGCGCCATCAAGCGACCCGCGTCTCGATGGATGCGGACTGGTCGTGGTCAATCCACCCTATACATTCGAGCAGGAGATGCGGGTGCTGTTGCCGTTCTTGAAGTCGGTGCTGGAAGACGGGCCGGGCGCTGGATGGCGGTTGGACTGGCTGACTGCAAAGGACAGCGCCGCTTGACCGCGACGTGGCTATTTCGCACAGTGGATGCTCCAGACCTGACGAGGCAAACATGAACCGAATCTTCTCTTCAGCCTTTGCGGCCTTGCTCAGTCTCGCAGGTATGGCAGCGTCTGGCGGGCAGGGCTTCGCTGCCGATCTCGGCGTTTATTATGACGATCCGGGCGCCTGCGGCGAGTCATGGGTGCTTGGCAAGATCAGCAACCGGTTTCGCCACCAGGTGAAGCACGTGCCGAACCTGCCTCACGTCACCATCACGGATTTTCAGGCGATCCATCAAAATCGCTATCTTCCGGCCCGTGATGACCGGCCGATTGGCCGGCGCTACTGCGGTGCCAGGGTCATTCTTTCCGATGGCCAGGACCGCGACATCTGGTACCTGATCGAGGAGGGGCAGGGCTTTGCAGGCATTGGCAACAATGTCGAGTTCTGCGTGTCCGGTTTCGACCGCTGGTACGTGTACAACGGAGGCTGCCGGATTCTTCGTTGACCATGTGGCGTAACGGGGCAGGGGTAGCAATCCTGCTGTCCTTTCTATTTTCGCTCGCCGGCTGCGCCCCGGAAACGCAAAAGCCGCAAGAACCGTCTTCCCCAGCGCCAGACCTGCCGATCGGGTCCGGCTTCGACTTCTATGTTCTCTCCCTGTCGTGGTCGCCCAGCTATTGCGAGGCCGAAGGCGAGGAGGCGAACCGGCAGCAATGCAAATCGGCCAGGCCATATGCGTTTGTCGTGCACGGCCTGTGGCCACAGTTCGAGCGCGGCTATCCCGACAGCTGCGCGACCGACGAGCCAGATGTAGGCAACACAACGCTTCGCTCGCTTTATGACATCATGCCCTCGGCGGGACTGATCCGGCATCAGTGGCGCAAGCACGGCAGTTGCTCGGGCCTCTCGCAGAGCGATTACTTTACCGTGTTGCGCGCCGCTCGCGAGCGCATAGCCATTCCCGAACAATATGACATGCTCGACAGTTACGTGACGCCCGATCCGGATGATGTCGAATCGGCGTTTCTGGCGTCCAACCGGGGGCTCTCGTCGCAAGGCGCCGCGGTGGTCTGCAATGGGCGCTATCTGAGCGAAGTGCGCATCTGCCTGACTAGGGAACTCGATTTCCGTGCGTGTCCGGAAGTTGACCGACGCGCCTGCCGGCGCCCAAAAGCGGTTATGCCGCCGGTTCGTGGCGGATAGGTTCGGACGCTGTGTCCATTGCCGTTTGCCGGGTCGCCGCATAGGTTCGAGTGGAACTGCGCCCCGCCAAACCCTGGAAAATTCTGAACATGCTCAAAGTTCTCTATGCGCCCGCGTCCCCCTATAGCGCCAAGGTTCGGATGGCTGCCGCCTATGCCGGAGTCGAGCTCGAGGCCGTGACGGTTGAGACGTCTGCCGAGCCTGCTGATCTGATCGGCGCCAATCCGCTGGGAAAGATCCCGGTGATTGTGACGGATGAAGGCGAGGCGATTTTCGATAGCCGCGCGATCGTGCAATATCTCAACCGGGTGTCTGGCGGGCAGCTGTTCTCACGCAATGCGCCCAAGCGAACGGAGGCCGAGCGCCTCGAGGCACTGGCCGATGGGATCGCAGACTGCGCGTTGGCTCATGTTTACGAGAGAAGGTCACGTCCCGAGGAGATCGTTCACCAGCCTTGGCTCGACAAGCAATGGGCGAAGGTGATTCGCGGTCTCGATCACCTCAACGCCAGGCCGCCTAAACTGGGGAAGAAAATTTCCGCGGGCCAGATCGCGTTGCGGGCAACACTCGCCTACCTGGATCTTCGGTTCGCCGGGAAATGGGAAAAGGGACGCAGCCGGCTCGTCCGTTGGGCCGCGCGCTTCGACGAGAAATTTCCTAAACTGAAGCCACTGCTCCCGTCGTGATTCGACGGTGAACAAAAAAACGGCCGGGCATGAATGCCCGGCCGTTTTGATAGCTCGGATACGGTGGTGGATTAGAACTTCACACCCATGCCAAGCAGGACACGGTGATCCTTGTCGTCGACATCGACGCCATTGAAGCTGTCGGTGCCAAAGTCGGTGTAGCGATACTCGACGCGACCGAACACATTGTCGGTGACCATGATGTCGGCACCGGCGCCGGCGGTCCAGCCGATCATCGTGTTGCTGTCACTGAAGCCGCCACCGGACACTTCCAGATCCTTGGCCGCGCCACCTGCTGTTGCGTAGAGCAGAACGGTTGGCGAAACGACATAACCCAAACGGGCACGAAGTGAGCCTTCGACACCTGAATCGGAGGTTACGCCGGCATTCGTGCCATCTTCCCAGCTGTAGCCGATATCCGCTTCGGCACCGGCAACGATGTTGCCGACCTGGTAATTGTAACCGGCAAAGCCGTTGACCAGGAACCCGTCAGTATTGATGGTGTTGCCCGGTGTCTCCGTGCGTCCGGTAAAGCCGTAGCCAACCGTGGCACCGGCATAGAGACCGGTCCAGGTGCTCACTGGCGGTTCCATCATCGGTGCACCCGGTGCTGGTGGCTCTTCCATGACGACGTCGGCTGCCTGAGCAGACATCGTACCCATCATGGTGACAAGCCCGAGAGCGACTGCCACGGTTCGTATGTTCTTGAGGTGATCGTACATTCTTTTTACTCCATGGCCACTTAACGCTGTGCCTCTTGAAGGCGCCCAGTCCGTCGGGGGGAGAACGAACGGGGCGCCTGACAGTTCCGAATGTCGTGCCAGAATGTGGCCCAAGCGAACCTGAAATTGGGTCTTTGGCCGGCGCCAATGAGGCTGAATGTTGACGTTGCCTTGGCGCAACAGTTTTGTCAGGAGCCCATCCTAGGAACGCTGCAAGGCGCTTGGTATATGGCTTTGCGCGACCTATATCAGCGCTGCGGCGCCGATGCCGCTCGATCTGATCGACGACTGCATCGGTCTTCGCCACAATACCGCCCGAAGAGCAAACGGATCTTAACGAAGTCGTGGCCGAGTTCGGCGGCTCAGGCGCAACAAGGAGCGATCATGGCCTACGCCGCGAAGACTGCATTGGTGACGGGTGGCGCAAGGCGGATCGGGGCCGCGATTGTCGAAGACCTTGCCGCTCACGGATTTGCCGTCGCCATCCACTGCAATCGGTCACGCGATGAGGCCGACGCGCTCGCTGCGCGCATTGCCGGGGCCGGCGGCAGGGCCGCGGTCGTCGTTGCGGACCTCACGAGCATGGAGGAGGCGGACGGGCTCGTTGCCGCTGCAACTGACGAGCTTGGGACGATCGGCCTCCTTGTGAATAACGCCTCGATTTTTGAAGACGATTCTGTCGAGAATTTCGACCTTGAGGTCTGGGATCGACACTTCGCCATTCATCTGAAGGCGCCGGCCGTGCTGTCGCGCCGCTTTGCAGCCGGCCTTTTGCCCGACCAGCACGGACTGATTGTCAATATTGTCGATCAGCGTGTCTGGAAGCTGACGCCTCGCTATTTCTCCTACAAGCTATCGAAGTCCGCCCTGTGGACGGCAACCAGGACCATGGCGCAGGCGCTCGGTCCCAATATCCGCGTTAACGCGCTTGCACCCGGACCAACGCTTGCCAATGATCGCCAGAACGAACAGGATTTTGCATCGCAGGTGGCGGCCCTGATCCTCGAGCGCGGCCCGGAATTGGCCGAGTTTGGCGCAGCGATCCGCTATCTGTGGGATGCGCAATCGGTCACCGGTCAGATGATCGCGCTCGATGGCGGCCAGCACCTTGCATGGCGCACGCCGGATGTGACAGGCATGGTTGAATGAGCCCTGAGGACGGAAAAGAACCGGACGGAGCAAGCCCGGCAGATGTCGAAATCGGCGATCTGCCGGCAAGCAAGGAGTTCGTGGGCGAAGGCCAGACCGATGGCCTGGACCGGGCAGTGGCATCGCCGGACGCCACACCGCCGTTCACGGCGATCGACTGGACCGCGCATGCTGGAGATGCCGACGGGATGGTCGGCGCCGAAGTCATCCAGACGCTGGTCAAGCAACTCCCTAACGCGCCGGGCGTCTACCGCATGATGAATGTCGCCGGCGACGTGCTCTACGTCGGCAAGGCGCGCAGCCTGAAGAAGCGGGTGACCAACTACGCGCAGGGCCGGTTCCACACCAACCGTATTGGCCGGATGGTGCGCGAGACGTCGACGATGGAGTTCGTCGTCACCCGTACCGAGATCGAAGCGCTGCTGCTCGAAGCCAATCTGATCAAGAGGCTCCGACCGCGCTACAACGTTCTGATGCGGGACGACAAGTCGTTCCCCTACATCGTCCTGACCGGCGACCACCCGTCGCCGGGCATTTTCAAGCACCGCGGCGCACGCTCGAGAAAGGGCGATTATTTCGGTCCGTTTGCCTCGGCAGGAGCGGTCGGGCGCACCATCAATTCTTTGCAGCGGGCATTTCTCATCAGAACCTGCACCGATTCCGTGTTCGAGAGCCGAACGCGTCCATGCCTGCTCTACCAGATCAAGCGTTGCTCGGGGCCATGCACGGGCGAGGTCTCACACGGCGACTACGCCGAACTGGTGAAGGAGGCGAGAGATTTCCTTTCCGGTCGCAGCCAGAATGTGAAGACCGAGATTTCAAGCCAGATGCAGCAGGCTTCCGAGGATCTCGATTTCGAGCGTGCCGCCGTCTATCGCGACCGGCTGGCAGCGTTGTCGCACGTGCAGAGCCACCAGGGGATAAACCCTCAAGGTGTCGAGGAGGCGGACGTTTTTGCCATCCACCAGCAAGATGGACAGTTTGGCATTCAGGTGTTCTTTTTCCGCACCGGGCAAAACTGGGGCAATCGCGCCTATTTCCCGAAGGCCGACTCGGCTCTCGACCCTTCCGAGGTCCTCGGTTCCTTCCTGGCTCAGTTCTACGATGACAAGCCATGTCCGCGCGTGCTCATGCTGTCGCATCAGGTTGAGGAACAGGAGTTGCTTGAGCAGGCCTTGTCGACCCGTTCCGGCCACAAGGTGTCGATCACCGTCCCGCGACGCGGCGAGAAGAAGGATCTCGTCGACCACGCCGTTCAGAACGCGCGCGAATCGCGAGGCCGGCGTCTTGCCGAGACCTCGACACAGACGCGGCTCTTGACCGGTTTCGCCGAGACCTTCGGGCTCGACAGTTCGCCGCGTCGCATCGAAGTCTACGACAACTCCCACATCATGGGCACCAACGCGGTTGGCGGCATGATCGTCTCGGGCCCGGAAGGCTTTGTGAAGAACCAGTATCGCAAGTTCAATATCCGCTCGACAGACATCACGCCCGGCGACGATTTCGGGATGATGCGAGAAGTCATGCAGCGCCGCTTCTCCCGGCTGATCAAGGAGCATGGCGAGGGACCCGAAGCGGCAGACGGCAATGATGCGGAGGATACGGGTTTTCCGGCGTGGCCCGATGTCATTCTCATCGACGGTGGCCAGGGGCAGATGAGCGCGGTTAATGCGATACTCGACGACCTTGGCATTGCCGATCAGGTGGTGGCCATCGGCGTTGCCAAGGGACAGGACAGGGAAGCCGGTCGCGAGCGCTTCTTCGTTCGTGGTAAAGCCGCATTTACGTTGCCTATACGCGATCCGGTACTTTATTTCGTTCAACGGCTGCGCGACGAGGCGCACCGCTTTGCCATCGGTTCGCACCGGGCCAAACGCAAGAAGGAGATGGTGCGCAATCCGCTCGACGAGATCAGCGGCATTGGGCCGGGTCGCAAACGCGCGTTGCTATTGCATTTCGGCACCGCAAAGGCGGTCAGCAACGCTGCAATCGATGACCTGACAGCGGTGGACGGAATTTCGGAGTCGGTGGCGCGGCTCGTCTACAACCACTTTCAAAAAGGCTGAGTACCGGAACCGATCGTCCGGCCTGGGATTCTGGATGGTTGACCCCACATACCGGCATCTGATTTCAGTGATACCTCAATGAGTACGGAAAACATGGCCAAGAAAGCGTTCAATCTCCCAAACATGCTGACCTACGGTCGCATCGTCGCGGTTCCGCTGGTCGTAATATGCTTCTTTGTGGAGGGGGATCTACGCTCTACCGAGTTCGCGCGATGGAGCGCGTTTTTGATCTTCATCCTGGCCAGCGCCACGGACTATCTGGACGGCTACCTCGCCAGGATCTGGCAGCAGACGTCGAATATCGGCCGAATGCTCGATCCGATTGCGGACAAGTTGCTCGTCGCTACCTGCCTGTTGCTGCTGGCTGCCGATACGGATCACCGGGGCGGCATAGCGGGCTGGTCGCTCTGGGCGGCGATCATCATTCTCTGCCGCGAGATACTGGTCTCGGGCCTGCGTGAGTATCTGGCAGCGCTGAAGGTCAGCGTTCCCGTGACGCGGCTTGCCAAATGGAAGACCGCCATCCAGATGGTTGCCATTGCCCTGCTCCTGCTCGGCCCTGCCGGCGACAAGATCGTGCCCTACTGGACGCAGACCGGTATCGCGCTTCTCTGGATCGCCGCCATCGTCACCCTTTACACCGGCTACGACTACTTCCGTGCTGGCGCCAAGCACATCATGGATGAATGACAATGACCAAGCTCGTCTATTTCGCATGGGTGAGGGAACGCATCGGACGACCTGACGAGGAAGTGACGCTTCCTGATGGCGTCGACACCGTGGCCGATCTGCTGCGCTGGCTGAAGACGCGCGGAGACGAGTACCAGGCAGCGCTCAGGCATCCGGAGGTCATCCGCGTGGCGATCAACCATGAACATGTCGATCACTCGACCAGGATAGCCGGAGCCGGAGAAATCGCGCTGTTCCCACCCATGACGGGCGGTTGAACCGCAATGTCTGGCGATGCCATTCCGATGGTGCGGTTGCAGGAGGCAGATTTCGACACTGCCGCCGAGATGGCCCGGCTGACTGAAGGCGCTACAGACGTCGGCGCCGTGGTGACCTTCACCGGGCTCTGCCGCTCCGAGGACGGCGCCCTTTCGGCGCTGGAACTGGAGCACTATCCCGGCATGGCCCAGGCCGAGATCATGCGGATCGCGGCCAAAGCGATGGATCGCTGGGCCTTGACCGGCCTGACGGCCATCCACCGCTACGGCAGGATCGAACCTGGCGAGAATATCGTACTCGTCGCCGCAGCTTCCTCGCACCGTCAGGCCGCCTTCGAGGCGGCCAGCTTCGTGATGGATTTTCTCAAGTCGCGCGCCCCTTTCTGGAAGAAGGAGCATCGTATCGACGGCTCGCAGGGCGACTGGGTCGATGCGAAGGAGACCGACGAGCAAGCGGCAGCCCGCTGGACGTCCTGAAACGGCCCAGCAAGGGCCACGGAAGCGACTCAATCATCTGGTGACTTCGCCTTGGGAACGAGGACGCCGATCATGCACGCATTCGTTGAACTGCTCATCTTTGGACTGACGCCACTGCTCTTTGGCGGCCTTGTGATGCCTCAATCGATTGCCTCGGAGGAGGTGACAATTTCCGGGGAAGTAACCTATCGCGAGCGGATCGCGCTGCCTCCGGGCGCCGTTCTGACGCTCCGGCTGATAGATCTGTCCGAACCGGAGTCTGCTGCTCCCTCGATTGCCAGGGAAACGATCCGGGTCGCCACCCAGGTGCCTGTCAAATTCGAGATGCGACTTGACCGGAGCGAACTTCAGCCAAGCAAACCATACGGAATTCAGGCGCAGATCAGCGTCGACGGGAAAATCTGGTTTGCCAATGCGGTCTCGGCGCCGTTTGAGCCGGCCAAGCCGCAGATGGTGATGCTTGCAAGGGCAGAAGTCTGAAAAACCCCTGATTACAATTTGCCTGCACCAGAGGCCGTTGTCTGGCCGCGCCAACGCGTAGATCGGCTGCAACGTCTGCGCGGGCAATGGCCCGAAAGCCGATCATGCATTGAGAACTGAAACCAACCCTCTCCAGAGGGAAGGTCATTCTGGATCAGCTAACGGCACAGACTTAGTACAGCCAGAAAAGAATGGGAACTGTACCGGCTTCCTGGGCTACCTCGACGGCCTCGACCACCGCGATCGCGGCCAGGAACACAAGACCATCGACAAACGTGGCGCGAACCCGCTTGGTCTGGAACGTTACTTCCGCGTCGTCGCGATAGATCAGCGGATTGGGCAGAAAGCGCGGAACCCGCCGCAGATAGGAGAAATACTCGTCGCCCAGCGTGGCGGACAGGAATCGCTCCTCGCGCAGGGCCACGATATGAAAGAATGCCGCACACAGCACCAGGGACAAACAGGCAACGGCGTAGCTGCCCGTCTGCGCTCCGACCCCGGCCGCTGCTATCGAGGAAAAGAGATAGAGCGGATTGCGGGTCATGGAGTAAGGCCCGGTCGACACGACCACGGCCGACTTGCGCCCGCCGATGTAGAGCGTCGCCCAAAGCCGTCCGCCGATCCCGACCATTACAAGCACGAGGCCGAGTGTCTCGATGTACTCGTGCGTCAGCTCATCGTGCCGCGATCCTCCGAAAACCAAGATCGTGAAGGCGAGAATGATGACAACTGCGAGTAAGGCACGGCGAGCCGCCTGATAGCGCGCCAAGGCGCCTGCGTCTCCAGAATTCACCGGCCCCTCCACGTCATCCCTCACGACATTGCGCGTGACGCTGGTGAGCAAACGTGGCTTTCTTGGGGCAAGGACCATCTTCATCCAGACTGTCTTGGCCCGGCCTCCGGCGGCGTGCTGGCGATCATCGGCCGGCCTGACGGTCCGCCTGTTGTCATCGAAACCTCGGCTCATCATCCGATCAACAGGCGGTCGGTGGTGCTTGCGTGCGAAACCGGCACCGTGACTTTGAACGCAAGCATGGACGATCACTTGACACTTAGGCTCGGGGCACCGGGCGACATGGAGGCGGTCGAAATGAAGGTCCCGATCCTCAACAAAATGCCGCTTGAGGCCGAACTGGCGGTCTTTCTGCGCCATTTGAGGGGCGGTCCTGCGCCGATGAGCTCGGTTGATGCGGCCATTGAACTTGGGATCCATGTCGACCATTTTCGATGGGCGCAACGTCCTCGCGGACCATTGTTCAAGAGCGGGATGCCCGGTTGCCGATGGGCCACCTCGTGCCCGCGGAAAACGTAGTCCGCTTGGCCATTTCGTCTCCATCGAAGAATGGACGCACTGCCCTCAGATTCACCTCGCGCGGTTGTCGGCATGGCGCGGGTTCTACATGCCACTTCGAATCACGCCAGCGCCGATAGGGAAATCCCCATCGAGTCAGATCAGCGGGCCGTATGTGCAAACGAAAAAGCCGGGCCAAAGCCCGGCGTTTTCAATTTAATCAATGATTTGTCGCAGTTGGCGGAATCGCTGGCTTACCCAACCACTTCCGTGTCTGAAAACCAGTACTTTATTTCCTCGGCAGCCGTTTCCGGTGCGTCGGAGCCGTGCACCGAGTTCTCGCCGATCGACAGCGCATGCACCTTGCGGATGGTGCCCTCGTCGGCGTTTGCCGGATTTGTGGCGCCCATCACTTCACGGTTCTTGGCAATGGCATTTTCGCCTTCCAGAACCTGGACGACAGTTGGTGCCGACGACATGAACTCGACCAGTTCGCCGAAGAAGGGGCGGTCCTTGTGGACGGCGTAGAAGCCTTCGGCTTCGCGGCGGCTCATCCAGACGCGGCGCGACGCGATGACGCGCAATCCGGCGTCTTCCAGCATCTTGGTGATGGCGCCGGTGAGGTTGCGCCGGGTCGCGTCCGGCTTGATCATCGAAAAGGTGCGTTCGAGCGCCATGGTCATTCCTCTTGGGGATTTCGGATTGTTGCGTGGCCGGCTCTATACAAGCGGCCCGCCGCCTTGCCAAGTCCTGCACGGCTCGGGAACCCGCTTGCCGCCTGGTCAGTGGGTAACCAAGAGACGGAGGGAAAAAAGCTTGAGCTATGTTTAGCGCCAACGATTCAGGATAAGGACATACCCAGGATGTACAGGCACGGTAGTAAAAGGCGATAGAAAAAGACTCATTTACGAATGTCATTATGGGAATCTTAGAATTCTTTAATTTTGGTCGATTTATGCGATTATGACATGTTGGTACGTGCTGTTTGTCGTTTCGTTATAGGCGGGCGAAGATGTGCAAATGTCGGACTTTGGTTGCTTTTGTTTTGTTTGTGGTAGCTTCGGGAGCTGCGCGGGCACTAGTTCCACCTCATCCCCCAGGAACCGTATGTTTGACACCAACCTTCTGGTGCTGGGCGCAGCCTCCCGGTCCGCCCGGTGCTCCTTGCGGCTGCTACACTACGCTCGGTTTCGTCCAGGGAGTCTTGGGTTAGCATCCAGCTCGCGAACGTTATGGATCGCCCTAAACGTAGATGGTTGCCGACATGAGTAACGGGCTCGACGAAATACTCGCGGACGCAAAGATCATGGCCCAGTATGGCCAGCGCGCCGGACGGCTTAAAAGTGCGCAGCTATTCGAAGCCATCGCCGCGTTTGAATCGATCCAGTTCCGGAGTTGGAAGGCACCGGAGGCGGTCGCACTTCAGCAGGCGCTAACTCAAGCCGCCGCAGACATAGCGCCAACAACTTTGTCGGACATCAAGCGGCGCGATCCTTTCGGTCCAAAGGATCCGAAGGACTTTTTCCGGACGGGATTTCTAATCGCGTTTTCGATTGTGTTGATGGTTGCGACTGCTTACTTCACGGTGCTCTACAACAGAGGCTCCGAACTGGCTATTCTTCTGCAGGACATCGACAAGAGCAAGCCTGCGGAAAAAATGGCTGCAGTTGCCCGCGAATGGAATTCGGCAAAATTCGACGACGGTGCCTCAAGCGAAACCTATTTCAAAATGCTCGACGAATTGCGCGGTCTGGATGCGCGGGTAAAGACATATCTTTCCGATTATGCCGATTTCAAGATTGCAATTCAGGCGTTGAACCCCGCTTCCTGGTTCCGATCAGTCTCCTCGCCCGGAAATCAGGCGAACTACCCCAGCCAACCTGTAGGATGCGGTCAGGTTCCGAGCGGTGCAAATGCTTCGAACGATCCGGTCGAGACGGTAAATCTGTTTGTTCAGAAGCCCCCTGGCAAAATACTGAATGACAACAAGGCGCTCATTTTGAACTTTGCATGCGCGGAAGCTTTGACGATCTCGCCTTATTCGATGCCTTGGCTGGCATCGCTTGGTGGGCAGATAGAAAAGATGATAAAGGTACTAGGCTACTGGGTTCTGCCTGGGCTTTATGGTGCCCTTGGGGCGACCATCTTCTACATGCGGGCAATTCTAAACCCGGTAGTTCCCGATCCGCCCATTGAGCAAATTGTGCACAGGGTCGCGCTTGGCGCATTTTCCGGCATCATCTTTGCTTGGTTTTGGGCTCCATCTCCACGGTCGACTGAACAACTTGCCGGTCTCACCATGAATTCCTTCGCGATCGCATTCGTGATCGGTTTCAGTATCGACGTCCTTTTTGCATTGCTCGATAGACTGGTCCAATTTCTGAATGGCGTGGTCGCCCAGTCTGGCCAGGGGGAGCAGAGGCCGGTGACTGCCATGGGCCCCAATGTTTCCGGGCCCGCGATTACCAGTATGCCCCATGCAGGAAGCCAAAAACTGACAGTCGTGCGATCGGTAACGCCCGTGAATCTCACGCGGGGTCCTAAGCCGACGACTTTGACGCTGACCGGCGAAAACCTTTCTGGTATCGACTCCGTGGTACTGAAGCAGGGACAAACTCAGATCGAAGCAACTCAGGTAGTCGCGGTGGCCAACCAGATCACATGCAATCTGCTACTTGAGGCAGACAAGCCTGTCGGAGCCTGGTTCATCGAAGTGTCCGAGCCGACAGGGGGTCCCATCCGGGCAACACAGACAGTTTCCGTAGCATGACAACTTCGACCGGCCGATGATTCGACGCCAACGCAGATTATGTGACCACTACGCTGCCGGCACCTGCCTCCCCAATCCCCCATGCAGGTCAAGGCAGCGTTCGAACCAGTCGGCGATCGGGTCGTCGCCGGCAAGAAGCGGAAATGGGGAAATCACGCGGACCCACTGGAACGCGCCGAAAACGATGTAGTCGGCGAATAGTGGCGACGCGCCGCCGATGAACGGTTGGTAGTCAAGCATGCTCCTGAGCGGAGCCAGCGATGCCCGGAATGCCTCAAGCCCTGCTTCGCGGTCCGCAGGCACCTCTTCGATCGACCTGCCGAACCGCTTTTCGCGGCTGTCCCGGAAGTATGCCTGATCGGCAGGGGCGAGCCTGTCGTAAATGTCCATGAGTGCTGCCTTGCCGGCGAAGGCGTGGATGGTGAGCTGCGACCATCGCTCGATGAAGCGGGCGGTCGCCTTGCCGCCGGGACCGCCAAACAGACTAGGCCGGTCGGGGTAGGCTTCGTCGAGATAAAGCGCGATATCGAACGAGTCGGCGATCAACTTGTCGCCATCGCGGATCACCGGCACGGTCTTGGAAAAATTGCCTTCCACCGCAGCAACGCCGGTGAATGGCACCGGTACGCTTTCAAAGGCCAGCCCTTTGTGCGCCAGGGACATTGCAGACTTCCAGCAATGCGGGCTGAAGGGCCTGCTTGGATCCTGACCGACAAGCTCGTAGTGCAGAATGGTCATTGGCGCTTCATCCTGTTCCCGTTATTCATCGAAGTTCTATCCCGTATAGAAGGATCGAAGGAAAGCCCTTGAAAAAGCATTTCATGATGTTCGCCGCCTACAATGCTTGGGCCAATGAGAGGATTTACGAAGCCGCGGAGCAACTGACCGAGGAGCAGTGGCAACAGGATATGGGTGCGTTCTTCAAGTCCATGATGGGCACGCTGAACCATATACTCGTGGCTGACCGCATCTGGATGAAGCGCTTCACCGGCGAAGGTGCGGCTCCCGCAACGCTCGACGCACTCTTGTTTGAGGAGTTCGCCAAACTGCGCGCCGCACGCGAGGCAGAGGACAAGCGGATCATCAAATGGGTGGGCTCGCTGAGTGAAAAGGCGCTTTCCGGTCGTTTCACCTATATGACGGCGACCGACATGCGCACCATCTCGCAGCGCCTGTCCCCGGCGCTCGATCATCTGTTCAACCATCAGACACATCACAGGGGCCAGGCGCACATGATCCTGACTGCGCTCGGCAAACCGTCCGTCCAGAACGATCTGAGCTATTTTCAGCGGACGGAGGAGGGGCGGGAATTCGCATAGAAGGGCCACGCTCCCTGGCTGGCCAAAGACCTGTCGGCGGGCATGCATGACGACCGACCATGCCCGCAGAGGGTAAGTCGCGCTCAGCCAAGTCTCCTGAAATTCAGACAAAGACATGGATCATTGGTCACGAAGACGGCCAATTGCGATCATTGCCGCTTTTGCCAGCAACCGCGTGCCAGCAACCGCGTGCCGGTAAGCGCGTGCTGTTGCGCTGTGGATCAAACACGGCAGATCCAGCACGCGATGTGACAATTCCCTGAAGGTTTTCTGACGGACACCGCTGGGCCGGGCGGTGAGCCGGTTGAGACCGTGCTGCACGGCTGGATTTCCGGCAGATCGTACGTTTCCGGCGCGGGATAGAGTATCCCTTTGATCACACACTGGTTGTGAGCCGGTGCCCCCTATTGCGGGCAGTGACTGATCGACGGTTGTGGTTTGCAATCGAGCGATTCAGATCGCACCGAGCCAGCCATTGGTCTGTTGCGCATTTCAGTCACGGTAACATCCGGATTGAATCCCTGTTGAGCGGCCCCAGCAGCTTGCCGACCATGCACTATCAGAGTTTGAAGATGGTTCGGGATGTTGTTCCTTGTATTTTCAAATGATCAGTAAAACTAAATTTTCTGCAACGCCAAACTCCTGTTGAAACTATGTAAGTCATAACGCACAAATGGGATAAATAATGTTTATGATAAATTACGGAAAATGAACAATATTTATAAAAGATTTTATTAAATAAAAAAACACGTATAAAGCATGTGTTATTTTTTAGAAATAACAGAACGAATATTTACGTCGCAAAGAATTTAATGGAACTATGTGTACGTCGTAAACGTATCTATCAGGAGCGGCGTAGAATTAACAAAGGTCGCGAAAACTCCAGAGAAGGACAAGAAAAAATGACCAATACTTATAACTTGGTATCGAAGTCTCTCATTGCGGGCGCTGTTATCGCGGCGTTGGGTTTTCCGGCATCGGCCCAGAGCCTCGGCGCAGGCGCATCCATCGGTGGCGGTGGCGGTATCAGTGCTGGCGCAGGCGCTTCAGTTGGCGGCTCAGGCGGCATCGGTGCAGGCGCTGGTGCATCGATCGGAGGCTCTTCGGGCGTTAATGCAGGCGTTGGCGCATCGGTCGGCGGATCGAGCGGCGTCGGTGCGGGTGTCGGCGTTGGCGATGGGGTAGATGTTGGCGCTGGCGTCAGCGTTGGCGGCACCGACGCGTCGTCGACGACCGGTGGCACGACCAATCCCGGCCTGGCGTCAGCCGTTAACAGCATGTCTGACAGCGAATTGGAGAAAACCATGCTGCGTTGCCAGAAGGTCGTTGGAAACAGTGCCAGATACGATCGCGATCTCGTCGAACTTTGCAAACTGGTTGAAATGGCCAGCCGCTGAAGTCGAATGTAAGCGAACAGTCGAACGGCGCGCCCTGGGCGCGCCGTTTTCGTTTCCGGTCATTCGCTAGAGGGTGAACTGAGCGCCGCCAGATCCGTGAGGATGCCAGGGCGATCACTGCGCTGAAGTCGGTAGAATGTTTGCGCCGGCGATAGAGTTTGGTCGCAAAGCTACGCTGGACGCACAAACCGCTGTGATAAAGGTGCGCCTCGCACTCCGGTCGCACACGGGAGACGCACGGTTTTTGTCGATGGACGGCGCCAAACCAGATCGCGCCAAGCCATCTTGCTCTTTTGCACACCTCGCTCACGGAACCGTCTGGACTGAACCCCTAAATGAGCGCGCCTGCCAGTTTGCAACCCAATACCATCACAGGTTGAAGTCTAGCCGATGCGTTCATAGTGGCAGAGCAATATAACTTTGAATGGACGCTGTGTGGGGAAAAATAAAATTGATCGGATACGTAAGTGTTCACGCACATTTTTGAACGAAATGAATGACGTAAAGTACTGAAATAAAACACATTTCATTTAAAAATTTACAAGAATAAAAATCTTAATAATTTAAATTACTAAGGTTGATGTATTCATTGTTGAAACCAATAATTCGGTCCAAGGGTATTATTATGAAACTGTAAGTAGGTAGCCTCCGTAACTATGGTGAGCGGCACAGATTCGGCAAATGCCGCGAAAACTGCAGAGAAGGAGGACGACAATGACCATTACTGGAAACTTGGTATCGAAGTCTCTTATTGCAGGCGCTGTCATTGCAGCGTTGGGTTTTCCGGCCTCGGCCGGTGGGCTCGGTATCGGTGCTTCCGTGGGGGGCGTCAGCGCAGGCGTCGGGGCGTCGATCGGCGGTTCGGGCGGCATTAGCGCAGGAGCAGGCGCTTCAGTCGGCGGTTCAGGCGGCATCGGTGCCGGCGCTGGCGCTTCAGTCGGCGGTTCAAGCGGCATCGGTGCCGGTGCTGGCGCATCGATCGGAGGCTCGTCGGGCGTTAATGCAGGCGCAGGCGCATCGATCGGAGGCTCTTCGGGCGTCAATGCGGGCGTTGGCGCATCCATCGGCGGATCAAGCGGCATTAATGCGGGCGTCGGTGTCGGCGTTGGCGATGGCGTAGACGTCGGTGCTGGCGTCGACATTGGCGGCGGCACAAATCCGTCCAATCCGGACAACCCGTCCAATCCAGGAAGCCCGTCCAATTCGGGATTGGCTTCCGTCGTGGCCAACATGTCGCCCGGCGAAATCAAGCAGACCAAGAAGCGTTGCCGCAGCGTGCTTGGCAACAGCGGCCGGTTCGACCGCGATCTCGTGGCGCTGTGCAGGCTGGTACAGATGGCCAGCCGCTAGGCGGCCCCGAATACTCCGAAACGGCCCGCATCATGCGGGCCGTTTTTTATTGCGGCGCAATCGCGGCGTAACGGGCCTTGCGAATGGCTCCAGTCCCGTGCAAAAGCCCGCATATGCTGATCATCAATGACCTATCGCTCCGTATCGCCGGACGTTTGCTACTTGACCACGCCTCGCTGACCTTGCCGGCCGGCACCAAGGCTGGCCTCGTCGGCCGCAACGGCACGGGCAAGACGACGCTGTTTCGCGCCATCACCGGCGACCTCGCTTCCGAAACCGGTTCCGTCAGCCTGCCGAAGAACACCCGCATCGGCCAGGTCGCCCAGGAAGCGCCCGGCACGGAGGATCCGCTGATCGACATCGTGCTCAAGGCCGATGTCGAGCGCACCGCCCTGATGGCCGAGGAGACCACCGCCACCGACCCCAACCGCATTGCCGAAATCCACATGCGGCTGGCCGACATCGACGCGCATTCGGCCGAGTCGCGCGCCGCGACCATCCTTGCCGGGCTCGGCTTTGACGCGGAAGCGCAACTGCGGCCGGCCTCTTCCTTCTCAGGCGGTTGGCGCATGCGCGTGGCGCTTGCCGCCGTGCTGTTTTCGGAGCCGGACCTCTTGCTCCTCGACGAGCCGACCAACTATCTCGACCTTGAGGGCACGCTGTGGCTCGAGACCTACGTCTCGAAATATCCCCATACCGTACTCCTTATCTCGCATGATCGCGACCTGCTGAACCGGGCCGTCAATTCGATTGTCCACCTGGACAAGCAGAAGCTGACCTTCTGGCGCGGCGGCTACGACCAGTTCGAACGCCAGCGCGCCGAGCAGGCCGAACTGCAGGAGAAAGGCCGCGTCAAGCAGGAAGCGGCGCGCAAGCATCTTCAGTCCTTCGTCGACCGCTTCCGCGCCAAGGCGTCCAAGGCGCGCCAGGCGCAGTCGCGCATCAAGGCGCTTGAAAAGATGAAGCCGATTGCCGCTGCGTCCAGCGACACCGTCAGGCCGTTCAGCTTTCCCGAACCGGTCAAGACCGTCGCGTCGCCGATCATCGCGCTCGACCGCGTCAATGTCGGCTACCAGTCCGGCAAGCCGATCCTCAAGAACATGACGCTGAGGATCGACGCCGACGACCGCATTGCCCTGCTCGGCGCCAACGGCAACGGCAAGTCGACCTTCGCAAAGCTGCTGTCCGGCAGGCTGACGCAGGAGACCGGCTCGATCACGGTAGCCCCCGGCCTGAAGGTCTCGATCTTCGCGCAGCACCAGCTCGACGATCTGCGGCCCGACGAGAATGCCTACGAGCACGTCCGCCGCCTGATGCCCGACGCACCGGAATCGAAGGCGCGGGCGCGCGTTGCCCAGTTCGGCCTGTCGACCGAGAAGATGAACACGCCGGCCAAGGACCTTTCCGGCGGCGAGAAGGCGCGGCTCCTGATGGGCCTGTCCGCCTTCGAGGGCCCGAACCTCTTCATCCTCGACGAACCGACCAACCATCTCGACATCGACAGCCGCGAGTCGCTCATCCACGCGCTCAACGATTTTCCAGGCGCCGTTATCTTGATTTCGCATGACCGCCATCTTCTGGAGGCGACGGCCGACCGGCTCTGGCTGGTCAAGGACGGGCAGGTCAATCCCTATGACGGCGATCTGGCCGACTACCGCCAGCTGGTCACCGGCGGGTCGGGCGACCGCCGCGAGCGGCGCGAAGCCGACAAGGCCTCGAAGGCCGACCGGCGCCGCGAAGCCGCGCAGCGTCGCGCCGCGATGGAGCCTGTCGCAAAGGAGATCCGCGCCACCGAGGCGCTGATGGACCGCCTGCGCAAGCGCATCGACGCCATCGAGGATCAACTCGCCGATCCCCGCCTCTACGAGAAGGACCCGGCCGCCGCGACGCAACTCGCCAAGGAGCGGTCCGACCTCACCGCGCAGGTCGCCCGCCACGAGGAGAAGTGGCTGGAAATGTCGGCCGAGTATGAAGAGGGAACGGCCGAATAGCGGCCAGTCGTTTCGCCGACACCAGCCTCACGGGGATCCTGGCAATGGCATGGAAGCTTGACGAGACTGCCGAGACCTCGGCCGGAACGGTGGCCTTCGGTTCCGCCGGTTCCGGCCCCGCGCTGGTGCTCGCCCATGGCTGGCCGTGGTCATCCTTCTCCTGGCACCGCGTCATTCCGGCGCTCGCCGAACGCTTCACCGTCTACTGGTACGACATGCCCGGCTATGGCCGCTCGGGCAAACAGCCGACGCAGCGCACATCGCTCGATGTGCAGGGGCAGGTCTTCGCCGACATGCTCGCCCATTGGCGCCTCGACCGGCCATCCGTGGTCGCGCATGATTTCGGCGGCGCCACCACGCTTCGCGCGCACCTTTTGCATGGCTGTGCGTTCGAACGCTACGTGCTGATGAATGTCGTCGCGATGCGGCCCTGGGGTTCGGCCTTTTTCGATCATGTCGGTCGCCATGTGGAGGCCTTCACGGGCCTGCCGCCGCACATCCACAAGGCAGTTGTCGAGGCCTATATCCAGGGCGCGTTGGTCTCCGAGATCGATCCGGAGGATTTTCGCGGGTTGGCGGACCCCTGGCTCTCCGAGGAGGGGCGCGCCAGCTTCTACCGGCAATTCGCGCAGGCCGATGAAAAATATACCGCCGACATCGAGCCGCTGTTCGGCCGGCTACGCTGTCCGGCGGCCATCTTGTGGGGCGAGAAGGACCCGTGGATTCCTCTGGAGCGGGGCAGGGCTCTCCACGCACGGATGCCGGGATCTTCGTTCGAAACCTTGCCCGGCGTCGGCCATCTGCCGCAGCTTGAGGCACCCGACCTGGTGCTGGGCAGGCTGTTTGCCTACCTGTCACCCGGACGCTCATCCGCGCCGGCCTGACGGGCCAGGCAACATCCTGCCCCGGAGAACCTTGCCTTGGCCGGTCGCATGGCTACGATTGTCCGGACACGGGACAACGAGGACGCGGACGATGGATTTCCAGGCCTTCAGGACCAGTTTGGCCAACGCCGCGCCGCCCGCCGGCCTGACGCCGGCGCTCGCCGCACTTTGGTGGGACGCCAAAGGCGACTGGGACAAGGCGCATGAGTGCGCGCAGCAGCGTGACGACGCGGCCTGCGCGCATGTCCACGCCTACCTGCATCGCAAGGAAGGCGACCAGTCCAACGCCAACTACTGGTACCGCCGCGCCGGCGTAGCGCCGTCGACGCAGACCCTCGACGCTGAACGGGAAGAGCTCGTGCGGAAGTTTTTGGGGCAGGGTTGAGAAGCTTCGCCTTTGAGGGGGAGATGCTAGCGACTGAAGCGCACGATGCTGAGTTCCTTCTTCTCCCTGAATGAAACGAGTTTGGCCTGAACAGCGTCAAGAGCGAACTGTCTGAACTTCACGTCGAACTCGAAGAGTAAGTCACCTCTTTTCACGACCTGGCCCACTGGGAAGTTGATGTTGGCGAGTCGGTCGTC
>JBBSOT010000032.1:0-26087 GCA_038259455.1 Hyphomicrobiales bacterium
ACCGTGCGACAGACGCTGCTGCCGGCGGGTCCGTTCGCTGTCGGCCGCCGAAAGCGAAGCCTCCAGGCTAGCCAGGGAATCCTGGGCATCCTGGGTGCTGCCCTTTTCGAGAGCCAGCAACTGGGTCAGTTCGTTGATCTGTGAATTGAGCCGCGCCAGCACCTCATCCTTGCCGCTGATTTCGCGACTGAGCAGAAACTGCGCCAGGACGAACACGGACAACAGGAACATGATTGCCAGAAGCAGCGTCGACAGCGCGTCGACGAAGCCAGGCCAGTAGTCAACATGGCGGTCGGAACGCCTGTTTCGCGCCAATGCCATCTAGCGTGGCTCGCGCTTCTCGAGAGTCTCTGCCAAGCGTTCAAGCGTTTGCCGCATGGCTCTCTGCTCTTCGGACTGGGCCTCAACCCAATCGCGCATGATCTGCTGTTCAGACCGCATATTCTTGACCAGCCCCGAAATGCCGTCGGCTAGATTGGCCATTGCGGTTGCGACACGGGGGTTGGAGCCACCGCTCTCCTGCAAATTTCGCAGCCGCTCGGACAGTGCCCTTATTTCATCTGAGGACTCCCCCTTGGCGCTATCAACGACGGTGATGTCGGAGGACAGGTCGGTGACCGACGAGAGCCAGTTCTCCAATTCTGTGTAGAAGCGCGTCTGTGCCCGCCCGGCCTGCAGATCGAGAAAGCCAAGCACCAGCGACCCGGCGAGGCCGAACAGCGATGACGAGAATGCCGTTCCCATGCCGGCCAGCGGCGCAGCGAGACCGATCTTCAGCGCGTCGAGCACGGCGCCCGTATCGCCAGAACCCGGGTCGAGCGACTGAATCGTTTCGCCGATCGAGCCGATGGTCTTGAGCAGGCCCCAGAAAGTGCCGAGGAGGCCTAGGAAGATCAGAAGCCCGGTGAGGTAGCGCGAGATGTCGCGGCTTTCATCAAGACGCGTGGCAATCGAATCGAGCATGGAACGCATCGAACTCGTCGAGAAGGCCATGCTCGAGGAACGCGACAGCAGGGCCTTCATGGGCGCAAGCAGAACTGGTTCGTTGACCTCCGATCCGGCACGGAACGAATTGATCCAGCGCACTTCGCGAAACAGCCGCAACGTCTGCAGGAGTGTCAGGATGATGCCGATGACCAGTATGCCAACGATCAGTCCGTTCAGGCCGGGATTGCTGGCAAAGGCCGTTGAAATCTGGCGCGCCATGATGGCTGCGATGAAAGCGACAATGGCAAGAAACACCATCATCGACAGCAGAAACACCTGCGGACTCGACAGCCTGTGCGGATCGTACTCGATCACGTCGGACGAGCCAACCAGCCCGATAGATCTCAATATGCCCATTCTCGCCCCGATTCCGTTCCCGCCCGTAACCTTATAGCGACTCTAAGCGGAATTATGACGAAAATGGAAGATGTCAGGCTGAGCGCACCTGGCTGAACGTCGGGTCAGAGCCGCGCAACGACCAGACAGTCCATGACGGCTGCGAAGTGCAAGCCTGCGCCGGTAACCACAAAGCCGTGCCAGATCGCATTCTGGAAGCGAAGGCCGCGCCACGCGAAAAAGACGACCCCAGAGGAATAGACGATGCCCCCGGCCAGGATGAGGCCGAGCGTGACGGCCGGCAAGGTGTCGAGCAAGGGCCGCGCTATGACGATGCCGCTCCAGCCGATCGCAAGATAGAAGACCACCGCAAGCCGGTCGAAGCGGCCGGGCAAGAAAACCTTGATAGCGATCCCCATGATCGCGAAGCCCCAGACCAGCGCAATCATGCGGGTAGCCAATGACGGGTCGGAGAGCTGCGCCAGGAATGGTGTATAGGTGGCTGCGATCAGCAGATAGATGGCCGCGTGATCGAACCGGCGCAGTATCCATTTCGCCGGCGTGTGCGGCCACAGATTGTATGCCAGCGATATCGACAGCACGGTCAGCAAGGACACGACGTAGAAGGTTGCCGCAAAGTATTCGCCGGGATCGGCATGGAATGCCGAGAGCGACAGCAATGCCGCGCCGGCTCCGATCGCCAAAACAATGCCCACAGCGTGGACGATGCCGTCGGCGATCAGTTCGGCGCGCGAATAGTGAAATCGGCCCCAGAAGGGAAAGTTCTCGTGGGTCGTCTGAGCGCTGTCAGTCATATCCGGATCTTGCATTTTCCGGATTTGAACCCGGATCCGGCCAATGATCAACCCTCCGGCGTCAAGGCCTGCTGACGCAGAAGCAGGAATCAGCGGGCCGAAGCCGGCCGCTTGAGTGCCTTGAGCAAGGCCCTGTGTATGGCCTCGTTGCCGGCAACGATCTGGCCATTGTCGAACATATCCTGGCCTCCGGACTTGTCGGAAACGAACCCGCCCGCTTCCTTTACCATCAGAATGCCTGCGGCGACGTCCCAAGGCTCCAGAGGTCCCTCCCAGAAGCCGTCCATCCGGCCGGCAGCGACATAGGCAAGATCGAGCGCTGCCGAGCCGAGCCGGCGCACACCTGCCACCTCGGCCATGATGTTGCGCAATTCCACAAGGAACTCGCCATGATGGCCGCGACCGAGATGCGGAACACCGCTGCCGATGACCGCGTCCGAAAGCTTGCTGCGGCCGGCCACGCGCAAACGCCGGTCATTCATGAAGGCGCCGCCACCGCGCTCGGCGGTGTAGAGCTCGTCCATCGCCGGGTTGTAGATAACGCCGGCCACAAGCTGGCCCTGACGCTCGAGCGCGATCGAAATCGAAAAGATCGGCAAGCCGTGCAGAAAATTCGTAGTGCCATCGAGCGGGTCGACAATCCAGCGGTGCTGGTCATCATCGCCGGCAATGGCGCCGCGTTCCTCCATCAGGAAGGCGTAGCCGGGCCGCGCGCGGGACAATTCGGCGTGGATGATCTCTTCCGCCTTGCGGTCCGCCTGGCTGACATAGTCGCCCGGTCCCTTCAGCGAGACCTGCAGGTTCTGAACCTCGCCAAAGTCGCGCGACAGTGAACGTCCGGCCTTCATCGCGGCCTGGACCATCACATTGAGTATCGCCGAACGCGCCATCTGCTGCTCTATCGCCTAGCCAGGATCAGTCCGCGCGGCGGACATAAGTGATTTCATTGGTGTCGACGATGATCCGTTCGCCCGAACCGATGAAGGGGGGCACCAGGACGCGGATGCCGTTCTCGAGTATCGCCGGCTTGTAGGAAGACGCGGCGGTCTGTCCCTTGACGACAGGATCGGCCTCCGTGATCGTCAGCGTCACCTGGTCAGGCAGTGAGATGCCGATAGGGCGTTCGTCGTAAAGCTCGACCGTTACCATCATGCCGTCCTGCAGGAAGGCGGCACGGTCGCCGACGAAGTCTTTCTGAAGTTCAAGCTGCTCGTAGCTTTCGGTATCCATGAAGATCAGCGCATCGCCCTGCTCATAGAGATAGGAAAAGTCCTTCTGCTCGAGCCGGATCTTCTCGACTGTCTCGGCCGACCGGAATCGCTCGTTCAGCTTCGTGCCATTAATGAGGTTCTTCAGTTCAACCTGATTGTAGGCGCCACCCTTGCCGGGTTTCACATGGTTGGTCCTGACCGCCACCCAAAGCCCGCCATCATGCTCGATGACATTGCCGGTACGGATTTCATTGCCGTTGATCTTGGCCATTTTCGACTGTTCCGGAAGAGGTTTGTGCCGCCACAGAGGCGGTTTCGGCTGCTCCATGACCACAAAACGCTCTTTGAGGCAAGAGACGACTGGTCGGGCAAGCACTGTCCACGATGATCAGCGCAGTCGGTTCGCCCGTTCCAGCGCCTGCTTTTGCTGCTCGTCGGTCAATCCATTGAGGAAATCATTCATTTCAGGATCGACCAGTCCTGCCCGCCGGGCCAGAAAATACCAGGCGGCCGCATCGATGGCATTCGGCTCGGTGCCGATCCCGCCCATATAGAGTTTCGCCAGCCGGTTCTGCGCCGCGACATTGCCGCTTTCGGCAGCCCGTTTGATCCAGCCGAAGCCGTCCTTCAGGTCGCGCGGCCCGCCACGCCCCTCGACCAGCCAGGTTCCGAGATCAACCTGTGCCGTGTCAAAGTTCTGGCGCGCCGCAAGCACCAGCCAGCGCCTCGCCTCGACTTCATCGAGCTTCTTTCCGCCGGCCCCGTTGGCGTGGATCTGGGCCATCGCGTATTGCGCGTCCGCGAGACCGGCCTTGGCGGCGCGCTCATAATAGGCGACGGCCTTGGCCATGCCGGACTGACCGGGTTCACGGTCGATCAGGATCTGTGCGAAATTGAACTGAGCGAGCCGGTTCCCGGCCTCAGCCGCCGCTTCCATCAGCGCATAGGCACCTTGCGGGTCCTTTGTAACGAATCGCCCGTCAAGCAGCAGCAGCGCATACTGGAACTGAGCCTCCGGCACTCCCTGCTCGGCAGCCCGCTGATACCATTTGGCGGCTTCCGCCTCGTTCTTCTTGGTGCCGAGACCGCGCGACAGGATTTCTGCGACAAGTGTCTGTGCCGCCGCACTGCCCGCCTCAGCGCGCGGCAATGCGAGGTTGAGCGCTGTCATGTATAGCCCACGCTGGAAGGCCCCGTAAGCGGCGTCCGTCGGTGGCGCGCCGAAACGCTCCGGATCGACATTCTGCGTCAGGGGCTTGCCTTTGGCACCATCGACCGGGTCTTCAGCGGCCGCACTTGTGGCAATGCTCGCCACGAATAACAGCACCGTCAGGGTTACGCGCAAAGCCGACATGGCTACGTCTCGAAGCGTGGAGCGGTTTCGTCGAGGATGGCATTGGCGCGCGCGATTGCTTCGCCGGGATCAATTCCCTCGCCGAAAACGGCGCTCGACAGCGCGACAAAATCGGCCCCAGTCGCGGCCACGGCTTCCACTGAGGCGACATCCGATCCAGCCAGCACCACCACCGGAATCTGGATCATTTCCGCCCACCAGCCGCCGAGCGACAGATTGCGGGAATGCGGTTCAGGCTTGTTATCATAGCCAAAGCGCCCGAAGAAAATGTAGTCCGGTCTTTCTTCGCCAAGTTCCAGCGCATCGTCGCGGGTCTTTGCGCCGCCGGCTCCGACAGACAGTTTCGGTTGAAATTGCGCGATTGCTTCGGCCAGCGCTGCCTTTTTGCCCTCGATATGCACGCCGTCGGCCTTGACCCGTCCCGCAATGCGGGTGTCCTCGGCGATGATAGCCGCGATTCCGGCTTCCTGGGCCAGCGGCACAACCGCCTCTGCAAACTCCTGAAATGTAGCTTCGTCCATGCCATTGGCCGGAAGGATGATCGATGCGATGTCGCCGCCGGAAATCGCGGCGGCGAATTTTGCCGCAAAACGCGCAGCCGTCTCTCCAGGCGGCGCGATGAGCACGATACGGCAGCGATCGGGGGGTGTTTTTTCGTTCATTCGTCTCGGTTCCGGAAGGCTTCGGCTATGCCGTGCGATGATGGTTGGAATGCGGCATAGACGAACCTTGCGCCCTTGAACAGAAGGCGGTCCTCGCGCCTCGCGGAGATTGCTGTCGCGCCGGAATGGATTTCGGTCTATTGCAGCCGCGACTTATCGCACGGATTTTCTCCCCGCCATGACTGGTCTTCTTGTCGATCCCTGGTTCTACGCAGCGGCCATTCCGGCCGTCATTCTGGTCGGCCTTTCCAAGGGTGGCTTTGGCGGCGCCGTCGGCTTCGTCGGCGTGCCGCTGATGGCACTTGTCATGCCACCGGTGCAGGCGGCGGCCATCCTGCTGCCGATCCTGGTTCTTGCCGACATTGTGTCGGTATGGACGTGGCGCGGTGTATTCGACAGCAAGGTTTTGCGCACCATGTTGCCCGGCGCCATGATCGGTATCGCAATCGGCTGGCTGACAGCGGCTGTCGTTACCGCCGGCATGGTGCGTCTTATCGTCGGAACGGTCGCCCTGGCGTTTGTCGGACGCTGGGCATACCAGCAATTGCGTCATGGATCGGGTCACGTCGCAGCACCCAACCGCGGCGCCGCGCTTGGCTGGGGAACGGTGTCAGGCTTCACGAGCTTCGTGGCGCATGTCGGCGGCCCACCCTTCCAGGTCTATACGTTGCCGCTCAGGCTGGACCCGAAGGTTCTGAGCGGCACGTCGGCCATTTTCTTTGCCATTACCAATGCCGTTAAGCTGGTCCCCTACTTCGCGCTTGGCCAGTTCGATACGACCAACCTGACGGCCTCGGCGGTGCTGATGCCGGTCATACCCCTCGCCACGCTGGCAGGTGCATGGCTGGTCAGGCGGATGAGACCAGAGGTATTCTATCCGTTCACCTACGCCACCGTGGGGCTGATTGCCGTCAAACTGATCTATGACGCGATCGGCGATTTCTTGGGGTGAGGCGCCTAAGCGCCAATCGTTAAACTAGGATTTTCGGGGAGGAACCCATGGCCAATCCATACGAACAGCATCTCGACCGCCAGCCGGCCAACTTCCAGCCCCTGTCGCCGGTCACCTTCCTGGAGCGCGCTGCCAGGACCTATCCGGAACATATCGCCATCATCCACGGCAGGCGGCGTATCAGCTATCGCGACTTCTGGCGCCGCTCGCTTCAGTTGGCGTCGGCGCTGGCGCGTCTTGGCATCGGCAAGGGCGACACCGTAACCGTCATGCTGTCCAACACACCGCCGATGCTGGAGACCCATAACGGCGTGCCGCTCGTCAAGGCGGTGCTGCATTCGTTGAACACGAGGCTTGATGCGGCGATCATCGCCTTTCAGCTCGACCACGCGGAATCCAAGGTGGTCATCGTCGACCGCGAGTTTTCCGGGGTGATGAAAGAGGCGCTGGCGCTGGCTTCGGTGAGGCCGCTGGTCATCGACTATGACGATCCCGACTACCCCGCCGATGCCCCATATCCAAAAGGAGAGCCGATCGGCACATTGGACTACGAGGCATTCGTCGATGGCGGCGATCCGGACTTCGTTTGGTCAATGCCCGACGATGAGTGGGACGCTATTTCGCTGAATTACACCTCCGGCACCACCGGCAACCCGAAGGGCGTTGTCTACCACCACCGGGGCGCCGCCTTGATGGCCTATACCAACACGATCCATGCCGGCATGAGCAAGCATGCGGTCTATCTCTGGACCCTGCCGATGTTCCATTGCAATGGCTGGTGCTTCCCGTGGACACTGGCCGTGCAGGCCGGCACTCAAGTCTGCCTGCGATGGGTGAGGCCCAAGGCGATATTCGACGCCATCGCCGATGAGGGCGTTACCCATCTGTGCGGCGCGCCAATTGTCATGTCGCTGCTGATCAATGCACCGGCTGGCGACAAGCGCGATTTTTCCCAAATCGTCACCTTCAATACGGCAGCCGCGCCACCCCCCGAAGCGGTGTTGAGCGGCATGGCCGATGCAGGCTTTGCGGTTACCCATCTCTATGGCCTGACGGAGACCTATGGGCCAGCCGTCGTCAACGAGTGGCACGACGGCTGGAACAGTCTGGACAAGAGCCAGCAGGCAGCCAGGAAGGCCCGCCAGGGCGTGCGTTACGCGGCACTTGAAGGGCTGGCCGTGATGGATCCGGAGACCATGCAGATGACCCCCATGGACGGCGAGACGATTGGCGAAGTCATGTTTCGCGGCAACATCGTGATGAAGGGCTACCTGAAGAACAAGCAAGCCACCGACGAGGCATTCGCCGGCGGCTGGTTTCATTCGGGCGATCTCGGTGTCATGCATCCAGACGGCTACATCCAGCTCAAGGATCGCTCCAAGGACATCATCATTTCGGGCGGCGAGAACATCTCATCGATCGAGGTCGAGGATGCCCTTTACAAGCACCCGGCCGTCGCCGCCTGTGGAGTCGTCGCGCTGCCGGACGATAAATGGGGCGAGGTTCCGGTCGCTTATGTTGAACTCAAGCCGGGCAGAGCCGCTTCCGAGGATGAAATCATCGCCCATTGCCGCAACCTGCTTGCCCGCTTCAAATGTCCGAAGGCGGTGATCTTTTCAGAAATCCCGAGGACATCGACGGGCAAGATCCAGAAGTTCCGGCTGCGCGAACGGGCGAGGATCGGATGACGCCGCAGACACCCATTCCCGGCGCTGCGCACAGCGTGCCTCCGATTGGGCACCCGATGCCAGCACCGCCACCAGAATTCTACCGGCCCCATTGATGCAGCAATGTAACGGTTTCGGCCTCTACCCGACATGATGATGAAACGGTATGGGAGGATGCAGGCGTGACGACGCCGAAGGGTCGGCGTTCGCAGCTTTCAAAGGAGTTCGTCCATGCAAGGTGTCGCGCGAAATTTCTTCACGCTGGCAATCGTCTATGCAGTCTGCGGAATGGTCCTCGGTCTTTCAATGGCCATGAGTCATGACCACACGCAGATGCCCACCCACGCGCATCTCATGGTTCTGGGATGGGTCATGTCGGCAGTTTTTGCGTTCTTTTACCAACTTGTACCGGCGGCGGCGGCCTCACGACTTGCCTCACTGCATTTCTGGCTGGCCGCCATCAGCGGTATAGTGCTCACTGGCGGACTGTTCCTGCTGATTGGCGGCAACGCCGCGGTTGAACCCGTGGTCGCCGTCGCCTCGATGGTGTTCTTTGCCGCGCTGCTTCTGTTTGGATGGATTGCGTTGTCGGTCCTTTGGGGATCCGGCAGCGTGCGGCAGGCCGCCGGGACTAGCGCCATTTGAACCAATTTTCTGTGCAGGCATTAACCGTCCATTAAGCTTTACGGGCGTTTACTGTGTGCATCCAGTGATCTGGATTCTTACCAAGTGGCTGGAGCCACTTCGTTTGACGCCTCCCTGTTAACTCCTGAGAGCCGCAACTGCGGCTCTTTTTTTTTGGGTTTCAGCCTCGCCTGAGCACGGCTCCAATTGCCTCATTAACCTTCTATTAAACATAAGCTTGCCATGCGACGCTGGGGGGCGCATTTTCAATCTCCTTGTTGTAGCTGTCGCGGGCGGCTCGGCGAGGCGGTTGCCGCTGGCAACTGAAATGCAGGGCGGAAGTGCAGGGGCGTACCGAATGAGCGAGCCATCGAGAGAAGGCGCTAAGACAATCAAGCTCGCGGAGCGCCGCGTTTTCACGCATTCCTTCAAGCCTCTCTATGATGAGGGGATGGGTCTGGTAGAGCAGGCCGCCGAGTATCTCGATGGGCAAGGCCGCGCGGAAGCCAAGAAGCTGTCGCGTGCGGCTGCCACTTTGTACGCGGCAGAATCAATGCGCCTGACGACCAGACTGATGCAGATCGCGTCCTGGCTGCTTCTGCAGCGCGCAGCCAATTCGGGCGAGATGAGCCGCGACCAGGTCGCTGCGGAGAAATCGAAGGTGCGGCTCGACACCGCTTCGGCAAATGCGGATGCAACGGCGTGGAACGAACTGCCGGATTCCTTCATCGATCTGGTCAAGCGGTCGCTGAACCTCCAGGCATTGGTCCGGCGCATGGATGACGAGATCTACGGCAAGAACGCCTTTTCATTGACCTCTGCGTCGGAAAATTCGTCAAACCCGGTGTCCGACCAGATCAGCCTCCTGAATACGGCTTTTGCTCGCGGCTGAGGGTCGCTCCACCGCCCGGCCGTTTCGTAGTCCCGCAGCCTCCAGCCGTCAGTCGGTTTTTTGGCAGCGTGCTTATGTTGCCGGTTTGTTCACATTTTGCTGACATCGATGCCGCGGAAAGGGTAGAGTTCCGCTATGAACCAGGCGATTCGCATACTCGGCATTGATCCGGGCCTTCGGCGTACCGGCTGGGGCATCGTGGAGTCGCTTGGCAATTCGCTGCGCTTTATCGCAGCCGGCACGGTCAAGTCGGATGACAAGGCGGCCCTTGCAGTGAGACTTTGCCAGATTCATGACGGCTTGCGCGACGTAGTCAGCGCACAGCTGCCGGACGAAGCCGCGGTCGAAACGACATTTGTCAACAAGGATGCGGTGGCCACGCTGAAGCTTGGCCAGGCACGCGGCATCGCCTTGCTCGTGCCTGCACTTGCCGGTCTGGCTGTCGCCGAATACGCGCCAAATGCCGTCAAGAAGACGGTCATCGGCGTTGGCCATGGGGACAAGAAGCAGATCCACATGATGGTCAAGGTACTGATGCCGAAGGCGATCTTTGATTCCGAGCACGCCGCGGATGCGCTGGCCATCGCCATTTGCCACGCCCACCACCGGCAGATCCCTGCCGCGCGTCTCGCCGCAACGGGCTGAGGGAGAGGCGCGATGATCGGCAAGTTGCGCGGCACGCTGGACGAGATCGGGGAAGACTATTGCACGGTCGACGTCGGCGGCGTCTTTTACGTCGCCTTCTGCTCGATGCGAACCCTGGCCTCGCTCCCGGGCCCTGGCGAAGCCATTACGCTGTTCATCGAAACCTATGTCCGTGAGGACATGATCCGGCTCTACGGCTTCAAGACTTCGCTTGAGCGCGACTGGTTCAGGCTGCTGCAGAACAATGTGCCGGGTGTCGGTGCAAAGGTCGCGCTGGCCATTCTGTCGACACTGGCGCCAGCCGATCTCGCCAATGCGATCGCACTGCGTGATGTTGCCACGGTCAGCCGTGCGCCGGGTGTCGGCAAGAAGGTTGCCGAGCGCATCGTCACGGAACTGAAGAACAAGGCACCGGCCTTTGCAGGCTCTGCTTCGGGAACCATCGGCCTCAAGCAGGAACTCGGGGAAGGCGTTGCGCCGGCGCCGATCTCGGATGCGGTCTCGGCACTCGTCAATCTCGGTTACTCCCGCGACATCGCCGCAAACGCCATCGCTGGAGCCTTGAAAACTGCCGGCGAGGATGCTGATTCGTCGAAACTGATCAGGCTTGGACTGAAGGAACTGGCACGCTGAGCTTTGCCTTGTCACCCTGTTCGCCCCATGCAAAGACAGGCCAATGAGCCTCTCACCCCGCCTTATCTCCCCTGAACCGCGCAGCGAAGATGCGGAAGTGTCGCTGCGGCCGCAGTCGCTTGCTGATTTCGTCGGCCAGGCTGCCGCCCGGGCCAATCTGAAAGTCTTCATTGAAGCCGCCAAGGGTCGCGGCGAAGCCCTCGATCACGTGCTTTTCGTCGGGCCGCCGGGACTGGGCAAGACCACGCTGGCGCAGATCATGGCACGCGAACTGGGCGTCAATTTCCGTTCGACCTCCGGGCCGGTCATTGCCAAGGCCGGCGATCTCGCAGCACTGCTTACCAACCTGGAAGACCGCGACGTCTTGTTCATTGACGAGATCCATCGCCTGAATCCTGCCGTCGAGGAGATTCTCTACCCGGCGATGGAGGATTTTCAGCTCGACCTGATCATCGGAGAGGGCCCGGCGGCGCGTTCTGTAAAGATAGACCTGGCCAAGTTCACCCTGGTCGCTGCGACGACCCGTCTGGGCCTGTTGACCAACCCCTTGCGCGACCGGTTCGGCATCCCGGTGCGGCTCAATTTCTATTCGGTTGAGGAGCTGGAGCAGATAGTGCGCCGCGGTGCGCGCATACTCGGCATGCCGCTCGGCGACGATGGCGCGCTTGAAATAGCCCGCCGGGCGCGCGGTACGCCCCGCATTGCCGGAAGATTGCTGCGCCGTGTGCGAGACTTTGCGTCGGTCGCCGGCGTCGACCACGTTTCCCGCGAGATTGCTGACGAGGCTTTGCTGAGGCTCGAGGTCGATTCGCTCGGGCTCGACCAACTCGACCGCCGATATCTCGGCATGATTGCAAACAATTTCGGCGGTGGCCCGGTCGGCATCGAGACAATCGCTGCCGGCCTTTCCGAACCGCGCGACGCCATCGAGGACATCATCGAGCCCTTCCTCATCCAGCAGGGCTTCATCCAGCGCACGCCGCGCGGCCGGGTGCTGACCGCCAATGCCTGGAAGCATCTTGGGATCGATGCGCCGGCCGATCTTGCCCAGCAGCAGATCAACCTGTTCCAGGAAGAGCCATGAGCGGAGGCGATGTCACCGACGATCCGCTTGCCGCCGGCCTGTCGGGTGCCCTGACGCCCTTCGGCCATCGCCTGATCGCCCGCGTCTATTATGCGGACACGGATTTTTCCGGGGTTGTCTATCATGCGCGCTATCTTGAATTCTTCGAGCGCGGGCGTTCGGATTTCCTGCGACTGGCCGGTGTCCATCACGCCGAGTTGGCCGGTGGAAGCCGTGGCGAGAAAATTGTCTGGATCGTGCGGCGCATGGAGATCGACTTTGTAAAGTCGGCACGCATGGATGATATCCTGACCATCGATACGCGCACCGAGCGGATTTCCGGGGCCCGCATCACCATGGGCCAGGAACTCAGGCGCGCCGACGAGGTTCTCGTCACCGCGCGCGTCGAGGCCGCGATCATCGGTGAACTCGGTCGCCCCCGGCGTTTCCCGAGAGAATGGATCGCCGCCTTCATGCCTCGCAAATCCGGCGATTGACGTCGTCTGCGGTCGCAAATCCTAACTGATCATTAACCATAACGGTCCATGAATAAGTTGGATCGAATTGCAGGCGTTTTACACGCCTTCGTTTCACCAACATTTGCCCTGAAAAGGCCGGAACAGCGCATTTTTGGGGCGAATCCGGAGGAATGACGGCCGGACAAGACGGAATTTGCGACAGGGGCCAGCCGAGAGCCACGCCCAGTTTATTTTTAAGGACCTCGTATGGAAAACCTTCCCCTCGCCGAGCCGGGCGTTCAACTTTCAATCTGGGCCTTGTTCGCCCAGGCCGGCTGGGTCGTCAAACTGGTCATGATCGGATTGCTTTGCGCGTCGGTCTGGACGTGGGCGATCGTCGTCGACAAGCTGATCGGTTATGCGCGCATGCGCGCGTCGCTCAATCGCTTCGAGCAGACCTTCTGGTCGGGCCAGTCGCTTGAAGAACTGTACAAGACACTGTCCGAACGCAAGACCAATGGCATGGGTTCGATCTTCGTTGCTGCCATGCGCGAGTGGAAGAAGAGCTTCGAGAAGGGCGCCAAGTCGCCGCTCGGCCTGCAGACCCGCATCGACAAGGCGATGGATCTGGCGCTGACGCGCGAGATGGAACGGCTCGAAGGCAGGCTCGGCTTCCTGGCGACCATTGGCTCGGCGGCCCCCTTCATTGGCCTTTTTGGCACGGTTGTCGGCATCATGACCTCGTTTCAGGCCATAGCCGGGTCGAAATCGACCAACCTCGCTGTCGTCGCTCCAGGTATCGCGGAAGCACTTCTGGCAACCGCGATTGGCCTGCTGGCGGCCATCCCCGCCGTCATCGCCTATAACAAGCTGTCATCGGACGCCGGCAAGATCGGTATGCGCATGGAAGGGTTCGCGGACGAGTTCTCCGCCATACTGTCGCGCCAAATCGATGAAAAAGTCGCGCAGAAGGCTTGAGGAATAAACAATGGGAATGTCGCTAGGTTCGACGGGAAGAGGGGCGCGCGGCCATAGGAGGCGCGGGCGCCATCACGGATTGATCTCCGAGATCAACGTTACGCCATTCGTTGACGTCATGCTGGTTCTCTTGATCATCTTCATGGTTGCAGCGCCGCTGCTCACGGTCGGCGTGCCCATCGACCTGCCCGAGACTCAAGCCAATGCGATGAACTCCGAAACCCAGCCGATCACGATCTCGATCAACGAGACCGGCCAGATCTATTTGCAGGAGTCCGAGATCCCGCTTGAGGAAGTTGTCGCCAAGCTGACCGCAATTGCGGCTGCCGGCTACGAAGAGCGCATCTATGTGCGCGGCGACAAAACGGCCGATTATGGCACGGTCATGCAGGTCATGGCACGCATATCGGCCGCCGGATTTCGCAATATCGGACTGGTGACGCTTCAGGAACAGGGCGACACATAAGGGATGAAAACCGGCCTGACGACATCGGTGGTGCTGCATGCGACGCTGCTAGGCTTCGGACTTTTCGCTATGTCGGCGCCGCGCGCGTTCGAGGTGCTCGACGTCGAGTCGCTCCCCGTGGATATCGTCCCTATCGAGTCCATCACCCAGATCCAGCAGGGCGACAAGAAGGCGACCGTCAACGAGAAACCGGCACCATTGCCGACCGAACGTCCGGAACAGGTTGAGGACGCGGAGAAGGTCGGCGAAGCAATGGTCGACTCCGATACGAAGCCGACGCCCGAGCCGAGGCCAAAGCCGGTTGAGGCCGCAGCAGCGCCGGCGCCTTCACCGGAGCCGGAGCCAAAACCGGCGGAAGAGCCGAAGCCCGAGCCCGTGAAACAGGAGCAGCCTGCTGTCGTTCCTGCGACCGAAGTAACGCCGGAACCTCAGCCGAAGCAGGAAGTGAAGCCTGATCCCATTACCGAGGCGATCACTGCTGACAAGACGGATGCGGATGCTATCCAGCTGCCATCCGAGGCGCCGGCTCCGCAGGCAAAACCACAGCCACCCAAGGCGCAGACCGCGAAGGCGCCAGACCGCAAGAATTCGGAAAAACCGGTCAAGGAAGCGGCGGCCAAGCCGAAATCCGACGAAAAGCAGTTCGACGCCGACGAAGTGGCCGCCCTCCTCAACAAGGAAAAGCCGTCCGGTGGCGGAGCCAAGCGCTCGACCGAAACAGCGTCTCTGGGCGGCGACAAGACGACCGGGGGATCGAAGCTGTCGCAAAGCGAGATGGACGCCCTGCGCGGTCAGGTGCAGCGCTGCTGGAACATTCCGGCAGGCGCGGCCGACGGTGGGAACCTTCGTGTTTCTGTACAGTTCAGGCTCGACAGAAACGGCGCTCTTGACGGCAGTCCCCAGGTCATCCGTGGCGGTGGCGGTGCCGGCGTCGAGCGCGCTGCCGCTGAAGCCGCGCGGCGTGCGGTAGCGCGATGCGCTCCCTACAATCTCCCCGCCGACAAGTATGACGCATGGTCGGACGTCATAGTCAATTTCGATCCGAGCGAGATGTTCTAGACGAGCGTTCGCCGATCAGTCCCGAGAGGTTTTGTATATGAATTCCCTATTCCGAACGATCCTGCTGGCCGGCGCCCTTGCTGCCGGCGTCAATGCTGCGGCAACCCTGCCGGCGCTCGCCCTCGTCGAGATCGACGTCAACAAGGGCAATGTCGAGCCCTTGCCGGTCGCCGTCACGGATTTTCTGTCGAGCGACGGATTGGGGGCTGAAATCACCAGCATTATTTCGGCCGATCTCAAGCGTTCCGGCCTCTTTGCCCCGATCGAGAAAGGCGCATTCATAGAAAAGATCTCCAATCCTGACGCCGCCCCCCGCTTCGAGGACTGGCGCGTCATCAACGCCCAGGCCCTGGTCACGGGCCGCGTGACGCAGGAAGCCGATGGCAGGCTGCGGGCCGAGTTTCGCCTCTGGGACACCTTTGCCGGCGAGCAGCTTGTCGGCGAACAGTTCTTTGCCAACAAGGCGAATTCCCGCCGGGTCGCACACATCATTGCCGATTCCATTTATGAGCGGCTGACCGGTGAAAAGGGCTATTTCGATACGCGCGTCGTCTTCATCGACGAATCCGGCCCCAAGAACCAGCGCAAGAAGCGCCTTGCGATCATGGACCAGGATGGTGCCGCTGTGCGCTACCTGTCCGATGGCAAATCGCTGGCCCTGACACCACGCTTTTCGCCAAGCCGTCAGGAAATCACCTATATGTCCTATGAGAGCGGGGAGCCTCGCGTTTATCTGTTGCAGATCGAGACCGGGCAACGCGAACTCGTCGGCAATTTCCCCGGCATGACCTTTGCGCCGCGCTTTTCGCCCGATGGCCAGAAGGTCATCATGAGTCTGCTGCGCGACGACGGCAACTCCAACGTCTTCGCCATGGATCTGAGAAGCCGCACGACCACGCGGCTCACCAATTCCAACTCAATCGATACCTCGCCCTCCTATTCGCCCGACGGCAGCCAGGTGGTGTTCACCTCCGACCGTGGCGGCCAGCCCCAGATCTACGCAATGGGATCGGACGGATCGAATCAGACCCGAATCTCTTTCGGTGGCGGCAGCTACTCGACCCCCGTCTGGTCGCCGCGCGGCGATCTGATCGCTTTTACCAAGCAATCGGGCGGCCAGTTTCAGATCGGCGTCATGAAGACCGATGGGTCGGGCGAGCGCATTCTCACAAGCGGCTTCCAGCAGGAGGGACCGACCTGGGCTCCAAACGGACGCGTGCTGATGTTCTTTCGTGAAGCCGCCGGCTCCGGCGGGCCTCGCCTCTTTTCCATCGATCTGACCGGACGCAATGAACAGGCTATCCCGACCGCCAACTTCGCATCGGATCCGGCCTGGTCGCCGCTCCTTGAATAGATAAAATGTCAACTATCGCCGGATCGGTCACCGCATGGCCGCGATTGTGCCCTATTTCTGCCCCCGGGCCGCAATCATTGTGGCGGTTGGGCTGAACTGCCTGCGGACGGCGGCAGTTACAAAACCTTAACCATGTTCGTTGAGCGGCGGTTAACCCAAACGTGGTTACTGGTCATTGAATGAATTTACTCGAATGCGAAGGAGAGGCCGACATGCGCGGCATCGCAGCACTTACAAGAAATCCAATCATGATCGTTTTCGTCATGAGCCTCGCGATCGCCGGTTGCGCCAACAAGAAGACGCCCAACAGCGCTGCCGATCTCGGGCTTGGCGCTGCGGGGACGCCGGGATCGTCGCAGGACTTTTCGGTCAATGTCGGCGATCGGATCTTTTTTGACACCGACAGCTCGGTCATCCGCGCCGACGCACAGGGCACGCTGACGCGCCAGGCACAGTGGCTGAACAAATACTCCCAATACCGGATCGTCGTGGAAGGCTACGCCGACGAGCGCGGCACACGCGAATACAATCTGGCCTTGGGTGCTCGTCGCGCTGCGGCAACGCGTGATTACCTCGCTTCCCGCGGCGTTGCCGCAAACCGCATGAAGACGATCTCCTACGGCAAGGAACGTCCGGTCGCCGTATGCGACGACATTTCGTGCTGGTCGCAGAACAGGCGCGCGGTTACCGCCCTAAACGGCGCCGGCAGCTGAGGCTTGAAAGGCACATTCGACAAGAAAGGCGGCCTCACGGTCGCCTTTCTGCATAATGGGAGCCTGAAAACAAAATTTGGCCGAAGTCACGCATCCTGATAAAGGCCAGTTGCGCAATCGCGCAAATGCCGACCCTTCCATGTGAGAAGCCAATGTTTATTCGACCCACTATGAGCGCTGCGCTCGCCATTCTTCTGATCTCCGGTTCCGCCGCTTCCGCGGTCGAAAGGTCTGAACCGTCAGGCATCTCCCTGCCGAGGATCGGGTTGCCGAAGCTTTTCGGCTCTGAGGAAAAGGCTCCGCCAGTACAGATGGCGCAGGCTGGCGACCCCCGCATCACCGCGCTTGAGGAGCAAATTCGCTCTCTCGCGGGCACCGTGGAGGAACTGAACTTCCAGATCCTGCAGATGCAGGAGCAGATGCGCAAGATGCAGGAAGACAACGAGTTCCGTTTTCAGGAGCTCGAGCAGAAGAAGACCGATGCTGGCAGTTCTGGCCAGGATGGCGTCGCCTCGGCGGTTCCGGCCGATCCGGCACCTCAGCCTTCCACCGGTCAGGCACAAGGAGCTGTGCCTTCGGTTGAGGAAATCATCGTCGAGGAAGATGCTCAGCAGACCGGAGCACCGACCGGAGAGCCCGAAAGGACATTCGGCACCATCACCTTCGATGAAAAGGGCAATGTCACCGGCGGCAGTGTCGGAGACCAGGCCGCAGAAGAACCCGTGGGAGCATCGACGCCCCTCGATCCTGTGATTGCCGAAGATGCGTCCCCGGCCAAGCCCGACGAAACGGTGGTGGCAGCGCTTCCGACAAGCGACGACCCGGACGAACTCTATCGCAATTCCTACGAGTTCATCCTGTCGGGAGACTATGGCACGGCTGAAGCAGGCTTTCGCAACCACATCACGCGCTTCCCGGATGACCCGAAGACGGCCGACGCGCATTTCTGGCTTGGTGAATCGCTGCTCGGACAGAAAAAATATCGCGATGCCGCAGAGATCTTTCTGGCCGCCAACAAGGAATATCCTTCCTCAAAGAAGGCCCCTGACATGCTGCTGAAGCTCGGCGTCTCCATGGCCGGACTTGACCAGCACGATGTGGCCTGCGCCACCTTTGCCGAAATCGGCAAGCGCTATCCGGACATTGGCGGACCGCTCAAGCAGCGCGTGAAACAGGAACAGGCTCTCGCCGCGTGCTGACGAGTCCTGCCGGTCTCGACCCTGCCCGGCTGTTTTCTGCTCTTGATCTTGCGTCGCGGCCCGGCGTCATCGCCGCGGTTTCGGGCGGCAGCGATTCAACCGCCCTCCTCCTTCTCCTTGACGATTATCTCAGGCGCTTCGCACCGTCGACACGCTTGCTCGCTGTCACCGTGGATCACGCGCTTCGGCCTGAATCGGCTTGCGAGGCGAGCGATGTTGCCCGGTTGTGCGCTCATCTAGGCATTCCTCACACCATCCAGATATGGACCGCTGAAAAACCATTGACGGGTCTGCCGGCAGCGGCGCGGGAAGCGAGGCACGCCCTGCTGGCGCGCGCGGCCGTGGACGCCGGTGCATCTCTTGTTTTCATGGGGCATACGGCAGACGACCAGGCGGAAACAATCCTGATGCGCCAGGCGCGTCACGATGGACGCGGGCTCGCCGGAATGGCGCCGGCAACGCTTTTCGAGGGGCGAACCTGGTTTGTCCGCCCCCTGCTCTCGCTCCGCCGCGAAGAACTGCGCGAATTTTTGAACCGGCGCGATGTCGGCTGGATGGACGATCCGAGCAATTCGAATGAGAATTTCGAACGCCCGCGTATTCGCAGGTCTCTTCGAAACGACGCTGCGGATACGGCCGCAGCCCTAAGCAAGGCGAGACTGGCTGCAATCCAGCGACGGGAGATGGGCGAGACTGCAGCCCTGTTCATCCGCGCCCATGTAACGCGGCCGGCGCCCGGCCTTCTTCATGTCGCTTCGGGCGCGTTTGACTGCGTATCCGTCGATGTCGCCGTCTATGTCCTGCGCATTCTTTTGGCCACCGCCGGTGGCACACAGCACCTGCCCGACGAAAACCGCGCCGCTTCGCTTCTCGAACGCCTTTCTATGGGGGAACCGGTTCGCGCCGTTTTGTCGCGGGCGCTTGTCGATTGCAGGCAGGCCGGCATTTTCCTGCTTCGGGAAGCGCGCGGACTGCCCGGGCCGATGGCTGCGCGGCCCGGCGCCTTTTGGGACGGGCGCTCCAGGGTTTGTTCGGGCTTGGCGACTGACGACGCCTTCATCGCGCCGGTCGGCAGAACTGTAGCGCAGACCGCCCGATCGACCGACATGGCGATCCCGCAAAGCCTTCTGCGCGCTGCACTGGCTTGCGAGCCTGCCGTATCCTCTTCGGACCCTACACACCGAGCTGAACGATCGGGCACCGCCGCTGCCAGCTTGATACCGTGCATTGCTCCGTGGGCCAGGTTTTTGCCCTCCTTCGATTTCCCTCCGGCGCAGGCCATGGTGGAGTTGCTTGGCGCCGCGCAAATCCCGGCTCCGCCATTCCCCGAACACATTGACGCTAAACCTTAACCGAGACAGGGCGTGACGCTTGGCAATGCCGGGCGTCCTCCCTATGTTAGGCCGACAGTGGAACATTCACGCGTCGCATCGGGCGCCAACAGGACACTCAATGAATCCGAATTATCGCAACCTTGCGCTCTGGGCGATCATTGCCGTCCTGCTGATCGCACTCTTCAATCTTTTCCAGACACCCCAGCAGCGCGGTACGTCGCGAGAGGTCGCCTACTCTGAATTCCTGACTGACCTCAACAATGGGCGGGTCAAGTCGGTTACGATAGCCGGCGACCGCATCAGCGGCACGTATGTCGACAATTCGACAGGCTTCCAGACCTATTCGCCCGGCGATGCGAACCTGGTGAACCGGCTTGAAGAGAAAAACGTCACGATTAACGCCCGGCCAGAGACTGACGGGTCGAACACCATCTTCGGTTATCTGATCTCATGGCTGCCGATGATCCTGATCCTTGGCGTGTGGATATTCTTCATGCGCCAGATGCAGTCGGGCTCCGGGCGCGCGATGGGGTTTGGCAAATCGAAGGCCAAGCTTCTGACCGAGGCCCATGGCCGCGTCACCTTCCAGGATGTCGCGGGCGTCGATGAGGCCAAGGAAGACCTTGAGGAAATCGTCGAGTTTCTGCGCGACCCGCAGAAATTCCAGCGTCTCGGCGGCAAGATCCCGCGCGGCGTGCTGCTTGTTGGCCCTCCCGGCACCGGCAAGACGCTGCTTGCCCGCGCCATCGCCGGCGAAGCCAATGTGCCGTTCTTCACTATTTCGGGCTCGGACTTTGTCGAGATGTTCGTCGGCGTCGGCGCCAGCCGCGTCCGCGACATGTTCGAACAAGCCAAGAAGAACGCGCCCTGCATCATCTTCATCGACGAGATCGACGCCGTCGGTCGCCATCGTGGCGCCGGTCTGGGCGGTGGCAACGATGAACGCGAGCAGACGCTCAACCAGCTGCTGGTCGAGATGGACGGCTTCGAGGCCAATGAAGGCGTGATCCTGATCGCCGCTACCAACCGACCCGACGTGCTCGATCCCGCGCTTCTGCGTCCGGGCCGCTTCGACCGTCAGGTCGTTGTGCCCAACCCCGACATCGTCGGCCGCGAGAAGATCCTCAAGGTGCATGCACGCAACGTGCCGCTGGCACCGAATGTCGACCTCAAGGTGCTGGCACGCGGCACGCCGGGCTTTTCCGGTGCCGACCTGATGAACCTGGTCAACGAGGCTGCCCTTATGGCTGCCCGCCGCAACAAGCGCCTCGTCACCATGGCCGAGTTCGAAGACGCCAAGGACAAGATCATGATGGGCGCCGAGCGTCGCTCGACCGCCATGACGCAGGAAGAGAAGATCAAGACCGCCTATCACGAGGCCGGTCACGCCATCACGGCCATGAAGGTGGCCTTGGCCGATCCCCTGCACAAGGCAACCATCATTCCGCGCGGCCGTGCCCTGGGCATGGTCATGCAGTTGCCGGAAGGCGACCGCTATTCGATCAGCTACAAATGGATGATCTCGCGCCTGATCATCATGATGGGCGGTCGCGTTGCCGAGGAGATCAAGTTCGGCAAGGAAAACATCACGTCGGGCGCCTCGTCGGACATCCAGCAGGCTACCAAGCTGGCGCGTTCGATGGTCACCCAGTGGGGCTTTTCCGACAAGCTCGGACGGGTCGCCTATGGTGACAACCAGGAAGAGGTCTTTCTCGGCCATTCGGTCGCCAGAACCCAGAATGTGTCGGAAGAAACGGCACAGCTGATCGATGCCGAAGTCCGCCGCCTGATTGACGAGGCCTACGTTGAGGCAACGACCATCCTGACGAAGAACAAGAAGGGCTGGATCGCGATCGCCGAGGGCCTGCTTGAATACGAAACGCTGTCGGGCGATGAACTCGCGCAGATCGTCAAGGGCGAGAAGCCTTCGCGCGACATTGGAGATGACACACCGCCAAGCCGTGGATCGGCCGTTCCAAAGGCTGGCTCCTCCAAGAAGCCGAAGAAGGGCCCAGAGCCCGAAGGCGGCATGGAACCTCAGCCACAGGGCTGACCGGCTTCATCGTCAACATTTCAAAACCGCCGCGGAAGGCATGTCTTCCGCGGCGGTTTTGTTTGGCCTGCACGCTGCCTGAGCCGGATCAGAACATCGAAAGCACGATGGGGCAGTGGTTTCGCTTCATGACAATGATTTCTAAGGGTTCGTAACATAGTCTCACCAAATGTGATGCGTGGGATGCCGCGTTTTGTGGCAGAAACCCGCCAAAGAACACGTCAGGGGCAAAGAGATATGGCCGGCAAATATTTCGGCACGGACGGGATCCGGGGCAAAGCCAACAAATTTCCTATGACGGCCGAAGTGGCCATGAAGGTCGGCATGGCCGCCGGCCTTTCCTTCCAGCGCGGAAATCACCGGCATCGTGTCGTGCTTGGCAAGGACACGCGCCTGTCAGGCTACATGATCGAAAACGCCATGGTTGCGGGCCTCACCGCCGCTGGCATGGATGTATTCCTGCTCGGACCCATTCCCACGCCGGCCGTCGCCATGCTGGCACGTTCGCTGCGCGCCGACATCGGCGTCATGATATCCGCCTCGCACAATCCCTATTTCGACAATGGAATCAAGCTCTTCGGCCCCGATGGATACAAGCTGTCCGACGAGATCGAAGCCCGCATCGAGGCGATGCTGGACTCGGATGTCGAGCTTGCCCTGGCCGATTCCGACGGTCTGGGACGGGCCAAGCGCGTCGACGGCGTTCACGACCGCTACATCGAATTCGCCAAGCGCACGCTGCCGCGCGCCATGTCGCTGTCGGGCCTGCGCATTGTCGTGGATTGCGCCAACGGCGCTGCCTACAAGGTGGCTCCTGAGGCGCTGTGGGAACTCGGCGCGGAAGTCATCGCCATAAATGTCGAACCCAACGGCTTCAACATCAATCAGGAATGCGGCTCGACTCATCCTGCCGGCCTGTCGAAGAAGGTGCATGAAGTCCGAGCCGATATCGGGATCGCACTCGATGGCGACGCCGACCGCGTGGTCATCGTCGACGAGAATGGCGAGGTCGTCGATGGCGACCAGATCATGGCGCTCGTCGCCGAGTCTTGGCACCAGTCGGGCCGGTTGGCCGGCGGCGGCGTGGTGGCGACTGTGATGTCCAATCTCGGCCTTGAGCGCTTTCTCGCTGGCATCGGTCTCGAGTTGCACCGCACCAAGGTCGGCGACCGCTATGTTGTCGAACACATGCGCGCCCATGGTTTGAATGTCGGCGGCGAGCAGTCGGGCCATATCGTGCTGTCCGATTTTTCGACCACCGGCGACGGCCTTGTCTCCGCCCTGCAGGTACTCGCCTGCATGAAGCGGCAAAACAAGCCGATGAGCGAACTGGCCAGGCGCTTCGAACCCGTGCCGCAATTGCTCAAGAACGTGCGCTTCTCCGGAGGAAAGCCGCTTGAAGAGGCGCCTGTCATGGCCGCCATTGACGAGGCCCGCGATCGCCTCGGAAACACCGGTCGCCTTGTGATCCGCCCATCCGGCACCGAGCCGCTGATCCGCGTCATGGCCGAGGGTGACGATCGCAAGCTTGTGGAGACCGTGGTCAACGACATTGTCGGTGTCATTTCAGAGACCCGCAGTGCGGCCTGACGCCGGCATCGCCGAACGTCGATCCTTTTCAGACAGGCCAGCGCGACCTACATAGGAAGCAAGCTGGTTTGTCTGAGGAGTTCGTCGATGGACGCAGAAACCTATCCCGTTAGCCACACCGACGCCGAATGGCGCGAACGGCTCACCCCCGAACAATATCATGTGATGCGCAACCATGGCACCGAGCGACCTGGCAGTTGCGCGTTGCTGCACGAAAAACGCGCCGGAACCTTTACCTGCGCTGGTTGCGACCAGCCACTGTTTGAATCGAAGCTGAAGTTCGAGAGTGGTACCGGCTGGCCGAGCTTCAACGATCCTGTTCCCGGCTCGGTTGAAAACACCACCGACCGCAGCCACGGCATGGTCCGCACCGAATGCCATTGCTCACGTTGTGGCAGTCACCTCGGCCACGTCTTCGAGGACGGCCCGCCGCCCACTCATCTGCGCTACTGCATCAACGGCGTCGCGTTGAACTTCTCTCCCGCCTGAGCAGTCCCAACTTCGGGCATTCTTCTGAATCGGTCCTGCCTTTGCCTGGCAGGGCCGATTTCGGTTTGCTTCCAACGCGAACCTTTGCAAATCTTTACATTGCCCCGCCAAGCAGGAAACCTGACTCCTCTAGCCTGATGTCATCGCAGCGATCATGCTGCATGACGAAAGGAAGACAGTCATGAACACGGAAAAGCAGGACATGCAGGCGCCGGAAGCCGCAGAAGCTTCACGCGGCTGGGGCCGCAAGCTGGTGATGGGCTCGCTCGCGGTCGCGGTGCTGGCCGGACTTGGCCTCGCATCGGCCACGGGTGGTGATTTCGCTGCCGGCCAGTCTGGCATGAGCGGCAAGCATGAGATGGGCGGAAAGGCGATACACGCATCGATGCGCGGCAAGCATTTCGGCGAACGCCGGCTTGACTACATGCTCGAGGAAATCGAGGCAACGCCCGAACAGGCCGCAAAGCTGAAGGAAATCTTCGGTGCAGTCCGCGAAGAAGTTGAGCCTGTCGTTTCCGAGTTCCGCGAGACCCGTGGGCAGATCGCTGCGCTGCTTGGGGCACCGACCATCGACAGGGCCGCCACCGAGACATTGCGCGCCGAACGGGTCGCAGCCATAGATGCCGCATCACGCAAGATGACGGCGGCAATCCTGGACGCCGCAGAGGTGCTGACGCCCGAACAGCGGGCCGAGCTTGCCAAGCGCTTCAAGGAAGGCGGCGGACGCCACGGGCACGGCCGGTGGTAACACTGTCGACAATGGAGTAACCCGGACATGGCGGAACAGGTCCTGATCGTCGACGACGACACGCGCCTGTCCGCCATGATCGCTGACTATCTCTCAGGCAACGGCTTTACCGTTCATACGGCGGCGAGTGGCCATGCCGGCATCGCGGATTTGGCGCGACGTTCGCCCGACATTGTCATCCTCGACATCATGCTGCCGGATATTGACGGCTTCGAGACCTGCCGCCGGATGCGCACGACTTCAGACGTACCGATCCTGATGCTGACAGCCAAGGGTGAGGAAACAGACCGTATCGTGGGTTTGGAACTCGGCGCCGACGACTATCTGCCAAAACCCTTCAACCCGCGCGAACTGCTGGCCCGCATCAAGGCGATCCTGCGCCGCCGCCAGGGCGCGCGTATCGGCAGCGACAGGATATTGCGGTTTGGTCGCCTGGAAATAGATCCTGGATCACGTTCGGTGCGCCTGGACGGGCGCGATTGCAGCATGACCAGCCATCAATTCGATATTCTGGTCTCGCTGGCCGAAAACGCCGGACGGGTGTTGTCGCGCGAGCAGTTGATGGACATGGTCAAGGGCCAAGAGTTCGATGCCTTCGACCGCTCTATCGACGTGCATATCTCGCGCATCCGCGCTGCCGTCGAGGACGACCCGAAGCATCCGCGCCGAATCATTACCGTGCGCGGTGCCGGCTATGTCTTTGCCCGCCTCCAGGATGAGCACGAATAGACATGCGCCAAAGCCTCTTTCTGAAGATTTACCTCACGCTGCTGGCCAGCCTGGCGGTGGTCGCCCTCGTCAGCGCGATGTTCGTGCGCCACGGCCAGGACGAGCAGGACAGGGGCTGGAGCGGACGGCGCGACCGGTTCATCACAGAGATGCTGCCGGCCAGCGACGATCCCGCAACCCTGTCCACCACGCTCGACCGGCTGTCCGCAGCCCTTGGTGCCGACATTGCCGTCTACGGACCGGACCGCCGCCTCATTGCATCCGCCGGTGCCTCACCGCCTCCTCTGGACATGCCCGGCCGGCTGGAGCGGCGCGGTGGTCTGCGCGGTTTTGCGACGGAGCTTCCCGATGGCCGTTTCGTTGCCGTCACGTCCGACGGCCCCCTGGGACGGGGCGGCCGCAATCCGCTCGCTTCGCTGGCGCTGATCGCTGCGGTCATCGGAGTTGCCGCCTATCCCGTGGTGCGGCATCTCACGCGGCGGCTGGAAAGCCTGCGCAAGGCTGTGGAGATCTGGGGTGGCGGCGACCTTTCCCGGCGCGTTGCCGTCACCGGTAGCGACGAAGTCGCGGCTGTCGCCAAGACCTTCAACGAGGCAGCCTCGCAGATCGAGCGCCTTGTTGCCGCGCACCGCTCCCTGCTTGCCAATGCCAGCCATGAGTTGCGCTCGCCGCTCGCGCGCCTGCGGATGGCAATCGACCTTTACGATCGCTCAGGCAAGGACGAGACCCGGGCCGAGATCGTCAAAAACCTCAGCGAGCTTGATTCCCTTGTCGAGGAAATATTGCTCGCCAGCCGGCTTGACCATGTCCAGAAGCTTGACCGCATCGAGGAAGTCGACCTCCTGGCCCTGGCCGCCGAAGAAGCCGCCGGCAACAATGTGGCTGTCACCGGCTCCCCGGTAAACGTATCAGGCGATCCGCGACTGCTCAGGCGGCTGGTGCGGAACCTTTTCCAGAATGCGCTTCGTCACGGTGAGCCGCCAGTGACAGCCCATGTGGCCATGCAAGACTCTCATGCGCAACGCGTCGTTCGGGACTGTGGCGCCGGCATTCCCGAGGCCGAGCGCGATCGCGTC
>JBBSOT010000033.1:0-25052 GCA_038259455.1 Hyphomicrobiales bacterium
CCATCCCGACGAAGGGCCAAGTGGTCAGCATCAGACTTTCGTACTAATCCTAAAGTCGCCGACTGATGGGGTTGAGGTCCAGCGGGCTGTCGTTAGTTTGTGGAAGGACGATCAAGAGCTGACGGTCGTCAACAAAATCAGAATTGGATGGGAGGAATTCGATGTCAAAATTCATCATGACGCGCCGCGGTCTTATCAAGGCCGGCGCGGTTTCCGGCGTGGCGCTTGCCGCACCAATGCATTTCGTGCGCAATGCCTTTGCCCAGGACATGTCATGCAACATGCCCACCGGCGATACCGTGACTTTCGGCTGGAACGTGCCGCAGACCGGACCGTACGCCGATGAAGGCGCTGACGAACTCAGGGCCTTCCAGCTTGCAGTCAAGCACCTCAACGGTGAAGGCGACGGCGGCATGATCCAGACGATGAAGCCGACCGCGCTCAAGGGCAACGGCATTCTCGGCAAGAAAGTCGCCTACGTTACCGGCGATACGCAGACCAAGTCGGACGCCGCGCGCGACTCCGCCAAGCGCATGGTCGAGAAGGACGGCGCCATCATGATTTCGGGCGGCTCGTCGTCTGGCGTCGCTGTCGCGGTGCAGAGCCTGTGCCAGGACATGGGCATCGTCTTCATGGCCGGTCTGACCCACTCCAACGACACCACCGGCAAGGACAAGAAGCGTTACGGGTTCCGCCACTTCTTCAATGCCTACCAGTCGGGCATCGCGCTCGCCCCGGTGCTCGCCGACGAATACGGCAAGGACCGCAAGGCCTATCACCTGACGGCCGACTACACCTGGGGCTGGACACAGGAAGAATCGATCAAGAACGCCACCGAGGAGCTCGGCTGGTCGACCGTGGCCGCCGTCCGCACGCCGCTCGGCGCCGGCGACTTCTCACAGTACATCACGCCGGTTCTGAACTCCGGCGCCGACGTGCTGATCCTCAACCACTACGGCAAGGACATGGTCAACTCGCTGACCCAGGCCGTGCAGTTCGGCCTGCGCGACAAGGAAGTCAACGGCAAGAAGTTCGAGGTCGTGGTGCCGCTGTTCTCCGAGTTGATGGCGCAGGGCGCGGGCGACGCGGTGAAGGGCATTCTGGGCACCGCCAACTGGGATTGGAAGCTTGAGGACGAGGCCACCAAGGCCTTTACCAAGTCCTTCGGCCAGGAATATGGCGCCCCGCCCTCGCAGGCAGCCCATACCTGCTATGTCCAGGCGCTGCTCTACGCCGATGCCTGCGAACGCGCCGGCACATTCTTTGCACCGGCGGTCATTGCTGCTCTCGAAGGCTTTGAGTTCGACGGCATGGGCAACGGCAAGACGCTCTACCGCGCCGAGGACCACCAGTGCTTCAAGACGGCACTGGTCGTGCGCGGCAAGGAGAACCCGAAGGACAAGTACGACCTGATGGAGATCGTCCGCGAAGTTCCGCGCGAGGAACTGACCTACGACGCGTCGATCTTCGGAGGCGACCTTGGACCGTCAGACGCCAAGCAGTGCTGACAGGTCAATCTGCCTGAATGAACCGGACCCGGCCATCCTGCGATGGCCGGGTTTCCGGTAACCACCGGGTCAACCGGCTCTCATACACTTTGGATCGAACATGGATGCAATTCTCCTTCAGATTCTGAACGGGCTGGATAAGGGCGGCGCATATGCGCTGATCGCGCTCGGGCTGACCCTGGTGTTCGGCACGCTGGGGGTGGTCAATTTCGCGCATGGTGCATTGTTCATGCTCGGTGCCTTCTGCGCGGTGACCTTCAACAAGATCCTAAGCCTTGAGAGCATCGTCGTCGACCCGAGCCAGACGACAGCCTGGGGCTCGCCGCTCGAAGTCCGCACACCCTATGTCGAGGCGTGGCTAGGCGATTTGGGCGTCTTTCTGCACAACTACTCGGTTCCGGCCTCGGTGATCGTCGCCATTCCGATCATGCTCATCATCGGCATCGCCATCGAGCGCGGCCTGATCCAGTATTTCTACAAGCGCCCGCATGCCGACCAGATCCTCGTGACTTTCGGCCTCGCGATCGTCATCCAGGAGATCATCAAGAAATTCTACGGCGCCAACCCTATACCCCAGGCTGCGCCTGCCGACTTCAGCGGCACCGCCTATGTGGGCACGCTGCTCGGCATGGGAGACGCGCTGCCTTATCCCTGGTGGCGGTTGATCTATCTGCTGTTCTCGTTCGTCGTTATCGGCGGCGTCATGGCCTTCCTGCAATTCACCACCTACGGCATGGTCGTAAGGGCCGGCATGCGTGATCGTGAAACGGTCGGCCTGCTCGGCATCGATATCGAGCGGCGCTTTACCGTGGTCTTTGGGCTGGCGGCGGTGGTCGCAGGCGTTGCGGGTGCAATGTACACGCCGATCCTGCCGCCGGATTATCATATGGGCATGGACTTCCTGGTGCTGTCCTTCGTCGTCGTCGTGGTCGGCGGCATGGGCTCGCTCGTCGGCGCGGTCGTTGCCGGCTTTCTGCTCGGCATCCTTCAGTCCTTCGCCTCGATGAACGAGATCAAGTCCATTCTTCCGGGCATCGATCAGATCATCATCTACCTGATTGCTGTCGTCGTGCTGCTGACGATGCCGCGGGGCCTGATGGGCCGCAAAGGCGTGATGGAGGACTGATGATGTTCGGAAATCTCTCACGCAATGATTGGCTGCTGCTGGCAGGCTTCTCGATCGTCGTTCTGGCCGGCCCGATCCTCCTGCAGCCACTGGGCGCGGCCTACCCGGCCTTGATGCAGAAATTCTGCATCTTCGGCATCTTCGCACTTGGCTTCAACATTCTGTTCGGGCTGACCGGTTACCTGTCGTTCGGACATGCCGCCTTTCTCGGCGTCGGCTCCTATGCCGCGATGTGGTCGTTCAAGCTGTTCACCATGAACGTCATCCCGGCGATCCTTTTTGCGATGGTCTTTGCCTGTCTATTTGCGCTTGTCATCGGTTATGTTTGCTTGCGCCGTTCGGGCATCTACTTCTCGATCCTGACGCTCGCCTTCGCGCAGATGAGCTACAATCTTGCCTATTCCGTTCTCACGCCGCTGACCAACGGTGAGACCGGCCTGCAACTGTCCCGCCAGGACCCTCGCATAATCGATGCGATGTTCGTCACGCCGGGTCCGGGTTTGCCGCGCGCCAGCCTTTTCGGCATCGATATCAGCGGCGGGGGCTATCCAGGCTTCTATCTCTGCGCGGTGGTGCTCATCATCTGCTTCTTCTTTGCCATGCGCATCTTTCGTTCGCCTTTCGGCATGATGCTGCGCGGCATCAAGTCTAACCAGACACGGATGCGCTACACCGGCTTCAACACGCGTCCCTACCTGCTCACGGCCTTCGTCATCTCAGGTCTCTATGCCGGGCTCGCAGGCGCCCTGATGGCCGCGACAGACCCGCTCGTTGGCGCAGAGCGCATGCAATGGACCGCGTCCGGCGAGGTCGTGCTGATGACGATCCTTGGCGGCGCCGGTACGCTCATCGGACCGATCCTTGGCGCCGGCGTGATCAAATATTTCGAGAATATTTTCTCCTCTTTCGGCGATCGCACGCTGCAGGGCTTCTTCAGCTTCCTGCCGGATTCGATGCAGGATCCGGTCGTTTCCTTCTTCTCGCTTTTTGTCGGCGACGGCTGGAACCTGACACTCGGCATCACCTTCATGCTGATCGTCATCTTCCTGCCGGGCGGCATCATGGAAGGGCTGAGGCGTATCTGGCGTTCGATCAGTTCCCGTGGCAGCGGCGGCGGTGCCGTGCCTGTCGGCCAGACACAGCCGGCGGAGTAGACCATGAACGCCAAGAACATCGTTCTCCACGTCGCTGACATTCACAAGAGTTTCGGCGGGTTGCGCGCGCTGTCCGATGTCGACCTGCAGGTCGAGGAGGGCACAGTCCATGCCATCATCGGCCCGAATGGCGCCGGCAAGTCGACGCTGCTGAATGTCTGTGTCGGTCGCATCAGGCCGGACAAGGGCACCGTAATCTTCGACGGCGAGGCTCTCGATAATCACCAGCCGCACGAAATCAACCAGCTTGGCGTCAGCCGGGTCTTTCAGACACCGGAAATTTTTGCTGATCTCAACCTGCTCGAGAATGTCATGATCCCGGCATTCGCCAGCCGGGACGGCTCGTTCCGGTTCAACGCCATGGCGGCCGTGACCGGGCAGAAGGACATTCGCGAACAGGCCGAACACGCACTTGACGATGTCGGCCTGCTCGAGCGCTGCCTGGCGGAGGCCGGAAGCCTGTCGCGAGGCGACAAGCGGCGCCTGGAGCTTGCCATGTGTCTGGTGCAGAACCCTCGGCTGCTGCTGCTCGACGAGCCGACCGCCGGCATGTCGCGTCACGATACCAACAGCACGATCGAGTTGTTGAAACGCATCAAGAGCAGGGGCATGACAAAGGTCATCATCGAGCATGACATGCAGGTGGTGTTCTCGCTCGCCGACAAGGTCAGCGTTCTTGCCCAGGGCCGCATTATCGCCGATGGTACGCCGGACGAAGTGCGCGCCAACCCCAAGGTCAAGGAAGCCTATCTTGGTGAGGCTCAGGAATGAACACTTTCGCGCACAGACCCGAGGAATTTTCCGGAAAGGCAGTTCCGTTGGCCCAACACGACGCCGAGCCCTTCTTCAGCGTTCGCGATATTCACGCGTATTATGGCGAGTCATACATTGTCCAGGGTGTCTCGTTCGACATCAAGAAGGGAGAAGTGCTGTCCCTGCTTGGCCGCAACGGCGCCGGCAAGACGTCGACCCTGAGGACACTGGCGCGGGTGGACACCCCGGCCCTGAAGTCCGGAGAGATTTGGCTGCAAGGCCTGCCGCTGCACAAGATGAAGGCCCATCAGGCGGCCAAGGAGGGCGTCCAGCTTGTGCCGGAAGACCGGCGCATCATCGGTGGCCTGACAGTCGAGGAAAACCTCATACTCGCACAGGTGACCGAGCCGATCGGCTGGGACCTCGACAGGATCTACACCCATTTCCCGCGTCTTGCCGAACGGCGAAAGCAGGAGGCGACGACCCTTTCAGGCGGCGAGCAGCAGATGCTTGCGGTCGCACGGGCCCTGGCGCGCGATATCAAGATCCTGTTCCTCGACGAGCCGTATGAGGGACTGGCCCCGGTCATTGTCCAGGAGATCGAGAAGATCGTTCAGCAGATCCGCGAACTGGGCATCACGACCATCATCGTGGAACAGAATGCCGTTGCAGCACTCAGACTTTCTGACAGCGCGGTGATCATGGACACCGGCACGGTCGTTTTCAGCGGTTCGGCCAAGGAAGTTCTCGAAAACACCGAACTGCGCCACGAGTACCTGGCCATTTAGCCTCTCAGCCCGTCCACGACGGGTAAAGGGGGCACAGCGCTCATGGCCAGCTTGATATCGATCTCGCCCGCAGCGGCTCAAGCGGCTGGTCAGCAGGAAAGAGGCCACACGATGCTTTGTGCAGGGTGCCGAGGATCAAGGCGAGCAGGAGTGCAAGTCGACAGCGTCGACGTTCCTGATGGTGCCGGAAAGTACACGCTCGACTTCAAATAGCTGCCGTTCACTCCGGCTTCAACTTGGACTTTCCAGGGGTGGGACGAGACGCGAAGCGGTCGAAAAAACAGGCCGGCGGGACGACTGAACGAGGTTGCGGGAGAAGGTGGGGGCCGGATTTCGTGTTACGAGACCGGTATGGGGGAACCGCGAAACTTCGGACGCCTGCAATCCGGCTACCCTGACGCTTTGAGCTGCGATAAGCTTCCGAAATAGTGAATGGAGCTTGCGGACACATTTGTGCGCCATTTCCTGAAATTCCTGCATACGCTCGGCGCAATTGGGTTGATGGGATCGATGGCATCCCTTCTTGTTTTGTTGAACGCGGCTCCGCCCCCCAGCGAGCTGGCCGAATATGCATCGATGCGTCATGCGATGGGTGCGATCGCCACATGGATATTCTTCCCATCATTGGCACTGACGCTTATTGCAGGGCTGCTGGCCATCGCAAACAATCGTGGGTTCCACAATGCCGGCTGGGCCTGGCTGAAAGCCGCTACTGGAATACTTGTCTTTGAGGGTGGCTTCGTCGGCGTGCTTGGGCCAATGCAACGGGAAGCGGCGCGGAGCGCAAAAGTGCTTGCCGGCCAATCCGACCCTGTCGCCTTGGCTGCGACGCCTCACGCAGAACAGGGCTTCTTGTGGGTTTTGCTAACAGTAGCAACGGCCAATATTGTGCTCGGGGTCTGGCGGCCGCGCCTTGTTCGACGCCGGTAGCGGCGGGAGACATAAATCCGGCTCACCAGAGTTCACCTTGCCCAGCGATGGATGTTTAGCCGAGGTCGAAATGTCCAGCAGGTTCCGAGGAGAGGCCTGTTTAGAAAGCAACGATTTCAAAAGTATTTTATTGGATTCTTTCGCTCATTTTCTACATGTTTTTGGTAGAAATGCCGCGGATCGATTGGCGCGCCCTGCGCCGAAGGCATGATGCCGCTCGCCCCCCGTCGCGCACGCGACATGTGTCCGTACTCTTCTACAAATCGCCTGCCCGCCATGAGCGGCGGGCCTTAGAGGTGTGATAATGATGCGAGCAACATCCTTCGCAATCGCGGCTTCGGCTGCGTTCCTGTTTTCCTATCCCACAAATGCCCTTGAAATGCCGAAGGAACGGGTCGTCCTAACGGTGATCGGAGCCATCGACGAGACAAACGCAGCTGGTCAGGCAGAATTTGATCTTGCCATGCTCAAAGAGCTTGATGGCCGTTCCGGAGAGATGGAGACGCCTTGGACAGAAGGCACAACTCGGTTCGATGGCCCGCTGCTTCGATCTGTACTCGACGCCGTAGGCGCGCACGGCAAGACCTTGCGCATCACAGCCCTGAACGACTACTCCGCCGAGGTGCCGATGGCGGACGCGACCGAGTTCGACACGATGCTCGCCATCGGAATGAACGGCGAGCCGATGTCTATCCGGGACAAAGGCCCAATCTTCATGATCTACCCGTTCGACCAGCACCCGGAACTCTATAACGAGAAGTACTTTTCGCGGTCGGTCTGGCAAATCAAGTCGATCGAGGTCATCGAGTGACACCGGCGCTCCGGGAGAGTCGCCAGGCAGTCAAGCGTGCCGGCAAGGTGACGACCTTCCTCGTCGCCCTGTCCGCCGCGTTGATGGCGTTGCTCGTCGCCACCTTCTTCTATCTGAGCGAGCGACAGAAAACTCTTCAGGATAGTATCCGCGAGGACGCCTTATGGGCCGTCTATCAGCTCGATCGGGAGGCACGGACACTTGCCTATGGCGTCAACCAGGCAGAATCTCGCGGGCCGCTGGATGAGGCGGCAGCCGAGGAACTCGCACTTCGCTACGACATCCTCTATTCTCGGCTCTCGGTCCTGGACAACGCCAAATACGTTACATCGCTTGCTAAAAGCGCCGGCTTCCTTGCCGCGCGTGCTACAGTGCGCGACCGAATTCTGGCCCTTGAGCCATTCTTCAACCGTTTGGCATCGGGCGGGACACTTGGCGCAGAACACTTGGCGTTGATCGTTGCCGATCTCAACTCCCTTCTACCTGTGACAGAACGGATGCTGGCCGACACCAATACGTCCGTCTCTGGGGTAAGGGCGGATGCCCGCGTCGAAATGATGTCGATCCAGCAGGCAACTGCAGCTCTCGTGCTCATCATAGCCGTGGCGATCGGTTTGCTCATCCTGAACCTGTCGAGGCAGCTGGGGCTGACCCGCCGCACAACGGAACAGATGGAAACTGCAGCCAGGGAAATCTCGGACGCCTATCGAGCGGCCGAAGCTGGAAACCGCGCCAAATCTGAGTTCATGGCTGTCATGGGCCACGAAATCCGTACGCCCCTCAATGCCATTCTCGGCATGGCCGAGCTCCTGGCCGAGGCCGACCTGCCAGAGGAAGACCGCCACGGAGTAAAGGTCATCCGAAGCTCCGGCCACTCTTTGCTGGAAATCATCAACGAAATTCTCGACTTCGCCAAAATCGAGCACGGCGATCTCGTGCTTGAACGGGTTCAGTTCAATGCAAGGACCATCGCGGAAGATACGATGAGAGTCGTTGCGGGCCGAGCAGCTGAACAGGGGACCATCCTGCACACGACAATTGACGATACCGTTGCGCACGCGACGATGATGTCGGACCCGACTCGCATCCGTCGCGTGCTGCTGAATCTGCTTTCCAACGCGGTGAAATTCACAAAGCAAGGGGGTGTGGATCTACGCGTCTCGCAGCCAACAGTCGGACGTCTGCGCTTCGAGGTTGCGGATACCGGGATCGGCATCTCCGCCGATGCACTGCCGCGCCTGTTCAATCCCTTCACTCAGGAAGACAGCTCGATCAGCCGACGTTTCGGCGGCACCGGACTGGGGCTGGCGATCTGCAAGAAGACGGTGGAAGCCATGGGAGGGGAGATCGGTGTAGAGAGTGCGCTAGGTTTTGGGAGCCGGTTCTGGTTCGAATTGCCTGTCGAGACGGTCGAGGCGTCCGTCATGGGAAGCGCCAAGGCGGAACCCGAAGAGGCCAATCTTCCTAGCCGCAACGTGCTTGTAGTCGAAGACAATGCGGTGAATCGGGAAGTCGCCTACCGTTTCCTGGAAAAGCTCGGGCAGCGAGTGACCATGGCGGTGGACGGGGCAGAAGGCGTTTCCCTGGCCGCATCTGGAGCGTTCGAGCTGATCCTCATGGACATGCAGATGCCTGTCATGGATGGCATAGCAGCGACTCGAGCGATCCGCGATGCAGAGATGTCTACCGGGCGGCGCGCGCGCATTGTTGCCATGACTGCCAACGCGTCCGACAGTGATCGAAAGCTCTGCGCAGAGGCCGGCATGGATGGCTTCGTGGCCAAGCCGGTTACCTTGGCGCTTCTTGCGAAGGTCATAGGGGCTGTACCCGAGGAACCGGCAATGGCTTCAGGCAACGCAGTGGAGACATCTCGATTGCTCGATCCAGGTCGGCGTGTGGAGTTGGCCGAGGCGTTCGGTGAAGACGGTCTGAGGGAACTTGACGACTGTTTCTTTTTGGACATGGCAGGAACTCTTCGCGATCTGCATGCCGCGCTCTCGGCACATGATCTGTCCTCTGCCGACCGAGTTCTCCACTCGATCAAGGGAGCAGCCGCCAATCTTGGCTTTACGGACCTCGCGGCATTCGCCGACTTGGCGAGGAGAGACGACGACATAGCGGGAATCGAAACAGGGATCCAAACGCGCTTTGCCGCGCTCAGAAAATTGGGGGAGCAGGCGAAAGCCGCCTGAAGCACATGGAAACTCGAGTTCTAATCATCGAAGACAACCGGACCAACCTGATGATGATGGAGCGTCTGGTCAATCAGGTGGAGGGCTGCACCGCGCTCGTATTCGCCGATCCGGCCGCATTCCACGGTCAAATAGACACGGTCGCATATGACCTGGCGCTCGTCGACTATCAGATGCCCGGCATGGACGGAATCACGCTCATCAAAGCGATGCGCGCAGCGAGCGACTACAAGGACCAGCCTCTCGTGATGATCACTGCCGACCAGGAAAAGACTATCCGGCTCGAGGCTATTCGGGCGGGGGCGGTGGAGTTCCTTAACAAGCCGATCGACCCGGTGGAGTTCCGGGCGCGTCTCGCGAACATCGTACGATTGAGTGTGGTCCAGCGCCAGTTGGCTGATCGTGCGGAATGGCTTCGATCGGAGGTCGACAAGGCGACGGCCGAACTGCGAGAGCGGGAAGAGGAAATTATTCACAGACTGGCACTGGCGGCGGGCTACAAGGACAAGGAGACGGCGGAGCATACGGTTCGAATGGCGCGCTACTGCCTATACATCGCCGAGGGGATGGGTTTGGATGAGGATCTCTGCCGCGACATCGGCCTGGCGGCGCCGATGCACGACATCGGCAAGGTCGGAATTCGCGATTCGGTTCTCCTCAAGCCGGGCCAGCTCGATCCTGAAGAACGAGCCCATATGAATGAGCACGCTGCAATCGGCGGGGCGATCCTGGGCCAATCGAAGAGCCGATTGATGAGACTGGCGTCGCAAATCGCGAACGCACACCACGAACGCTGGGACGGGAGCGGATACCCGCGTGGGCTCGTCGCCGAGGCAATTCCTCTGGTCGGTAGAATCGCAGCGGTCGCCGATGTCTTCGACGCGCTCACGACAGAGCGCCCCTACAAAGCCGCCTGGTCGGTCGACCAGGCGTTCGACTACCTCCAGGACAAGGCCGGCAGTGAGTTCGACCCGAGTTGCGTCAAGGCGCTTTGTGAGGCTCGACACCTTGTATCGGCGATTGTCCCCGAGCCAGCCATCGTGAAACCTGACGCTGCCTGAGAGCCTAAAACAGACAGTTCGTGCTGAGCGATAGCCGTCTCCGCATGCCAAATCGTGTTAGCCGACCTGCTGCAGGTCCCAAAGCCACTGACGCAGCTGGCATTCCGGAACATTTCCCGTTCGTTGTCGTTTCTTGATTGCTGTTGGCCGTGTCAACCGGGCACGGCGGTATCGGTGAACAGGATAGTCTTTTTCCCGGTTTCTCTACCTGGCCAACGAAACGGCAGACGAGCACCTATCCCGCCCGGCCCACAGCAACCTTTGATTTCCGCTGTCGGCGCACGCGTCCCAACCTTCCCAATAGCCCGGTGGAGATTTGCTTGCTGACGGTCGGCTCTGTCGGCACGGCTAGCCTTCAACCGCGCCGCTCGTGCCAATCGGCTGGACGGCTATCCCATCCCAACGACCACAAAGCGCATGGGGCATCCATCGACCAACAAACGCCGCTTTCATCAAAAGAGCCGTCTGCCTGCCGAGGCCACATAGGCAAGGCCTTTCCGGTTCCGCTGGCGGACCAGACGAAAATGCTTTGTTGCACATCTTTGTAGCTCAGTTGGCTGAGCGCAACATCATGAAAAGGCATAAGGTATTGATCCCGTTGGTAGTCGGGATTTAATGGTGCCCAGAAGAGGACTCGAACCTCCACGCCTTGCGGCACACGGACCTGAACCGTGCGCGTCTACCAATTCCGCCATCTGGGCCGGTGCGGGCTGATGTAAGCGGGTGATCCGACCGTGTCAACGCGTTCTTTGGCTATTGTGACAGCAAGGCCCGGTTTCGCCGTCTCGGCAACAGTCGGATGGTCGGGCGTCGTCGCGTGCCTCGATAAAGCCTTGCGACCGCATTTCATTCCCTGCCCAACAGTCGGAGCAGAATGTCTTAGCTTGAACATCACTGGAAACGCGCCTATTTAGAACTATTCCAATTTGACAGCGGCCGATATGGCAGCGGAGGCCAACCATGTTCATCCAGACCGAGGCGACCCCCAATCCGGCGACGTTGAAGTTCCTGCCCGGCAAGGAAGTTCTGGCGACCGGGACTGCGGACTTTCGTGACGGCGACAGTGCTGCGGAATCCTCGCCTCTGGCGGGAAAGCTGTTTGCGATTTCCGGCGTTTCCGGTGTCTTTTTCGGTTATGATTTCATCACCGTCACGAAAGATGAAGGTCCGGACTGGCAGCATCTCAAGCCTGCGATCCTGGGTGCCATCATGGAGCATTTCATGTCAGGCGCACCGGTCATGGCGACGGGCGGGCAAGCGGCTGCGGACCGGGCCGACGAGGTCGGCGAGTTCTATGACAAGGCCGACAGCGAAATTGTCGTCACGATCAAGGAATTGCTCGACACCAGGGTTCGGCCAGCCGTTGCACAGGACGGTGGTGATATCACCTTCAGGGGTTACGAGAAGGGCACCGTATTTCTGCACATGAAGGGCGCTTGCGCAGGCTGCCCGTCATCCACAGCGACGCTGAAGCATGGAATCCAGAACCTGCTGCGCCACTTCGTGCCGGAAGTTCAGCAGGTCGAGCAGATCGGCTGATCAATCCAGCTGACGGCGCCCCGGTTATTCCTTGGGGGCCGTCGCAAAGATCCAGACAGTCGATTTATACTGATCGACAATAGTTCTGGCCTCCTTGCCATTATCCACCTGGACACCGATCCAGCCAGGAAAAACCGAGCTTCCCGGCTGAACGGGTTCGAGTGCGGCATCGACTGCCCGTTTTGCGGCTGCAGTCTCTGCACGCGCCTGCTTGATCTGGCTTTCCATGTCGGCAATCAGCGCGGCCATCGCTTCGATCTTGGCCTCGTTTCGGCTGTCTGACGCGAGGATATCGCCAAACTTCAGGCTCATCCCCGAATACTGGTTGAACAACAGCCCAAGTGCCACGACCGCCATGATGACGGCCGCGCCAAGCACTTTTGACTGAAACGCGAGCTGGTCGCGCAGGCCAGCCAGCGAATGGCCGATTTCGCCACGCGTTTCAAACTTCTCGCTCATTGCCGCCCCTTCTATTCAAAATCGTTCCGCGTGCCCGCCGGCCACCGATGTTCAGGCCAGAGCGATTGCCGGGCCACTCAGGCGCAGGCCGCCCAATCGGTCACATCGAGCCGGCACCTGGCAACCTGTCGGCCTGCGCTTCAGCTTACCGGCTACTGTACCATGCAAACAACAAAAAACCGGGCCCCCAAAGCCCGGCTTTCTGTCGTGGTGGTCCGTGCTGCCGAGACGGTCCGCCTTACTTCACTATGACCTTTGCGCCAACGCTGGCCGTGCCATAGAGATCGATGATGTCCTGGTTCATCAGCCTGATGCAGCCTGAAGACATTGCCTTGCCGATGGAATTCCATTCCGGAGTTCCATGGATCCTGTAGCCTGAATCGCCGCGCTTGTTGAAGAGATACAAGGCACGCGCGCCAAGGGCGTTCTGCGGTCCGCCGGGCATGCCGCCACGCCATTTGGCGAGATCGGGACGGCGCTTGATCATGGCCGCAGGCGGTGTCCACACGGGCCATTCGCGCTTCATGGCAATACGAGCGGTTCCCTTCCACTCAAAACCTTCCTTGCCGACGCCGATGCCGTAGCGCATCGCCTTGCCGTTCCCCATCACGAAATAGAGGTGCTTGGACGAGGTATCGACAACAATCGTACCGGGCTTTTCCTTCGTATCGTAACGAACCTGCTGGCGGCGAAACTTCGAGGGCACCTTGCTGACCGGAATGGCCGGAAGCCGATAACCGGCATCCTTGCGCGCTCCATAGTCGTTGGTGAACATCGTTCCCGTGCCGTCGGTCGAACAGCCTGCAAGGGCCGTCGCCAGCACGAGCCCGGCGGCAATGAACAGTGACCTTATATTCATAAGCGATTCCGATGTTTTCTATGTCCACGCCAGCCCGATTCGGGCCGTATTTTCGCCGTTATTCTTAAGAGGTGGCGCATTCATCTGCCAAGCCCATACTGCCGCCGGTTCCGCAGAGGCATGCGCATAGCCTGTACGCTATGGCATTTTGGCAACACGGATCACGGAAACGTGATCATTTTTCGATTATAGCCGACGCGGCAGCCAGGTGCCCCGACTGTGGAATATTGGCGGAGACACGCCGGCAAGACCTTGTTTTCAAACGGCTAGGCTGGACCAGAGCGAGGCTGTTTCCAGGTTTTGATTGGAGCGGTTCCCGATGGCGCGGCGTTTCGCCAGGAAGACGAGGCCTTCCGATGTGGAGCACCGGCAAATTGTCTGCAGAAAGATTCAATCTCGACCTGAAGCGCTCCAGAACCGCTCAGGATCAAGAGCCCTGACCGAGCTTTCGGGCAGGTGCGGCAGGCGACCGAAGCAGAGATCGGCAGCAAGCTGCGCAAGGGCCGGTGCTGCCTGGATGCCATAGCCACCCTGTCCCGCGAGCCAGAAGAAGCCGTCCCGGCCTTTTGCAAAACCGACCACCGGATTGCGGTCGGAAACGAAGCTGCGCATGCCCGCCCAGTTCTTCAACACTCTCGTGACCTGCATGGTGACGGCCTGCTCGAAGCGGTCGAGGCCCTCTGCCAGCGCCATGTCGTCGGCCCACACATCGTGTGGCTCGACCGGATCCTCCTCGGCGGGCGACACCATCAACAGCCCGGCTTCAGGCTTGGCGTACCAGCGCTCCGAGGCGCTGGCAAAGAGCGGCCAGCGGCTTATGTCGTGTCCGTCGGGTGCCGGCAGCAGGGCTGCCGAGCGACGCGTCGGACGCAGGCCCACCGGCGGCACATGTGCCATTGCTGCCACCTGATCGGCCCAGCCACCGGCTGCGTTGACCACGATCGGCGCCTCGAATGTCCCTTCGGGGGTCGTGACCGACCAAATGCCGTCCCGGCGTTCCAGTGTGCTTGCGCGCGCCCCGGTCACCACCACGCCACCGCGCGCGCGCAGCAATCGCAAGAATCCCTGCAGCATGCGGTCGACGTCGATGTCTTGGGCGTCCCATTCTATTGCCGCTGCGGCCAGGCGGTCCCGGCGCAGGATCGGCACCAGTTCGATTGCCTGGTCAGGATCCAGCCGTTCGATGCCGGTGCTGCCCTCCAGATAGGCTGCCAGTGAATCGAGTTCGTCGGGCGCGGCCACCAGCATCTCGCCACGCGGCGACAGCAGGCTCGCATCGGCGACACCGGCGGGCTCACTCAGAAAGGGCGCCGATGCCGCATTCAATGTGCGCAGGACGGGACTGCCGTAATTGCGAATGAAGATTGCCGCCGAGCGGCCGGTCGAATGATGGCCGATGTCGGCTTCGGCCTCGAGCACAATGACGCTGGCGTCGGCCACCAGATTCGCCCCAGCACTGATCCCGGCCATGCCACCGCCAATGACGATAATGTCGCTGCGGCGCGTAGTCATGCGTCCTGGTACCCTTTGAGAAAACTCGTCAGGTTGGCGCCGAGCTCGTCCTGCAGGTATCCGCCCTCCTGGACGATCACCGCCGGAAGGCCGAGGCCGGCGATCGCCGCGGCGATACGGGCGAAACCGGGTGTCGTCACCTTGAACCCCTTGAAGGGATCGTTCTCATGCGCGTCGAGTCCGAGTGCCACCACCACGACATCCGCACCGAACGATCCGATCCGGGCCAGTGCGGTGTCCAGAGCCGCCAGATAATCACTATCGCCCGTGCCGCGCGGCAGCGGCAGGTTGAAGTTGTAACCGAGACCTTCGCCTTGTCCACGCTCCTCTGCATGGCCCCAGAAAAACGGGTAGAAGCGGGCGGGATCGGCATGGATGGAGACGGTCAGCACATCCTTTCGCTGGTAGAATATGCCCTGCGTGCCATTGCCATGATGCACGTCGACGTCGAGGATCGCCGGGCGTCGGCCTGCCTTGAGCAGCGCCTCGGCAGCAATTGCCGAATTGTTGAGGAAGCAGAAGCCGCCGGCAAGATCGGCAAAAGCATGATGGCCGGGCGGTCGTGACAGCGCATAGACCGACCTGTCGCCCGCGAGCACTGCATCGGCAGCACTGAGTGCCGTCTGCGCCGACCAGTAGGCCGACTGCCATGTGCCGGCCGCGATCGGGCAGGATGTATCTGCCTGGTGGAAGCCTGCCTGTCCGACGGCCGAGCGTGGGTAGGATGCGGTGCGGCGGTCGGGATGAATGTTGGGGATCACCTCGTCCGACGCGCCCTCGATCCGGCTCCAGCGGGTGTGGATGTTTTCGAGGAAAACGAGATATTCTGGCGAGTGGATCGCCGCGATCGGACCGAGGCCATGATCTGCCGGCGCCTCGAAGGCGCAGTCCGCAGCCCGTGCAGCTTGCGACAGAACCTCGATGCGCCGCGGCTGCTCGGGATTGGGCGACATGGTTCCGTTGGCCATGAACATCTTTGGGTCGTGGGCCTTCTGGCGCTCGTCCAGTATCGCTTTCATTGCAGTTCTCCGATGACGCCGGGCGTCAGCCTTTCATGTCTCATCCAGCCGCTGTGGCCAGGGTCCGCTCAAAACGCAACGGCACCGCGCCCCTTGAGCGCAAGCATCTGCCGCGCCTCGTCGGGCGTCGCCACGACGCGACCTAGGTCTTCGACAAGGCCGCGCACCATTTCGACCTGCTCGGCATTCGACGTGGCCAGCCGGCCTTTCGTTATGTAAAGATTGTCTTCAAGACCGACACGCACGTGACTGCCCATTCTTGCCCCGTGCTGCGCCATCGCCATCTGCTGGCGGCCGGCAGCCAGCACCGAGAACATGTAGTTGTCGCCGAACAGCTTGTCTGCAGTCTGCTTCAGATGATCAAGATGCTCGGGCTCGGCCGCGATGCCGCCCAGTACACCCATCACGAACTGGATGAAGATCGGCCCCTCGACCAGGCCGCGTTCGACAAAGTGCCTGAGCATATAGAGATGACCAACATCGTAGCATTCGAACTCGAAGCGCGCGCCACGATCCTGTCCCATGGCCCGCAACACGCCTTCGATGTCTCTTGGCGTGTTCTTGAACACCAGATCGTCGGAGTTGCGCAGAAACGGTTCTTCCCAGTCGTGCAGCCATTCGGTGCGCTTGCCGAGCATCGGATAGAGCGCGAAGTTCATGGTGCCCATGTTCAGCGAACACATTTCAGGCTGCGCGGCGAGCGGCCCGGCCAGCCGGTCTTCGAGCGTCATGACCGCGCTGCCGCCCGTGGTCAGGTTGACCACGGCATCGGTGCCGGCATGGATCTCCGGCAGGAACGCCATATAGTCTGCGACTGCCGCCGACGGTCTGCCGGTGACCGGGTTGCGCGCATGCAGATGCAGGATCGCGGCCCCGGCCCTGGCCGCGGCGATCGACTGCTCGGCAATCTGTTGCGGCGTAACCGGCAGGTGCGGCGACATGGATGGGGTGTGAATGGACCCTGTAACCGCGCAGCTGATGATGATTTTAGACACGAGATCCTCAGGCGATGCGCGCCAGCGCCGGGGAGACCGTGCCGGAGAACCGGTCAAGCGCTGTGCCCAGCATTGCGATGATCTCCTCGACCTGGTCCGGTGTGGTGGTCATGGGCGGGCAGACCAGAAAGTGATCGCCCTCTCTACCGCCGCGCGTCCTTCGTGAATAGATGATCAGGCCCTCTTCATAGGCCAGGTCGACCAGCTTCGTGTAAGCGTTCAAACCCTTGGGCAACGGCGTCATGGTCTCGCGGTCGGCAACCAGTTCGAAGGCCAGCAACAGACCCTTGCCACGAACGTCGCCGATGAACTCATGGCGCTGCATCAGGTCGCCAAGCCGGGTTTTCAGCAATGCGCCGACACTTGCGGCATTGTCGATCAGGCCGCCCGCCTCGATCTCTTCGATCACGGCAAGCCCGGCCGCGCAGGCCAGTGGATTGCCGGCATAGGTATGGCCGTGCATGAAACCGCCGCTTCCCAGCACCGCATCGACAAGACGGTCATGCGCAATCATCGCGCCAAGCGGCGCATAGCCGGCGCCGAAGCCTTTCGATATGGCGATGATGTCGGGCTCGACGCCCCAATGCTCGGCGCCGAAGAAGAGCCCTGTGCGGCCGCCGCCAGACATTACCTCGTCATGGATCAGCAACACGCCGTGGCGATCGCAGATGTCGCGCACCGCCTGCATGTAGCCAGCCGGCGGCACAAGCGCGCCCGTCGATGCGCCGCCGACCGGTTCATGGATGAAGGACAGGACGCTGTCAGGTCCTTCGGCCTCAATCCTGGCTTCCAGCATCGCCGCGTAGTGCAACCCTGTCGCCGGGTCATCCATGTCAAATCCGTCGAGATAGGCGCGCGGCGCCGGTATCTTGGGCATTGCCTGCATCATCGGCTCGAATGGACTAGTCAGCGGATCGTAGCCTGTCAGCGCCAGCGCGCCGAGTGTCGAGCCATGGTAGCTCGGCGCCAGCGAAATCACCTTCCAGCGCGAGCCCTGGCCAACAGAAACGGCATATTGGCGCGCCAGCTTTATGGCGCTCTCCACCGCCTCCGAACCGCCGGAAACGAAGAATACCTTTTCCATGCCTTCGGGAGAGAGGGCTGCAACCTTGGCGGCCAGCAATTCGCCCGGCTCGGTCTCGAAATGCAGCCGGTAGCCGAAGGTCGACTTTTCCATCTGCTGGCGCATCGCGTGGAGCACGCGCGGATTGGAGTGGCCGATATTGCTGACCATCGCGCCGGACGAGCCGTCGAGATAGCGCTTGCCATCGACGTCCCACATATAGATGCCGCGCGCCTCCGCCAGCATCGGGCGGCGCGTTCCGGTCTGGTAGAAAAGATGGCTCTGCTGGTTCACCTAGGGCTCCCGACCGGCAGGGCCGCGCAGTCCCGGGCGCGGAACCGCAGGGACACCTTGTCGCCTGTCGCAAACGGACGGTCCTCGATCATGTTGACAGCCTGCATCTGATGCTCGCCGGCACGCAGGAAATAGCGCGCCGACTGTCCCTGGTAGTCGACGTTCTCGACAATCGCATCGACGGCCAACGCATCCGGATTGTTCGTTTCGGGTTTCGTCAGCCGAAGCTTCTCCGCACGGATCACCAGGCGCACCGGCCCGGTCGCAGCCACCTGAGGCGCGCGTTCGGCCGGGACCGCAAAATTCGGGAAACCGGGCAACTCAAGCGCTACCTCGCCGCCGGAAACGCCGGTACATTGCGCCGACAAGAGATTTGAGGCGCCAAGAAACTGCGCCACGAACTCCGAGGCCGGTGTGTTGTACACCTCCTCGGGCGCGCCGACCTGTTCGACACGGCCCTTGGACATGACAATGATCTGGTCTGACATGGCCAACGCCTCGGTCTGGTCGTGCGTCACGAAGACGGTGGTCACGCCGATGCGCTGCTGGATGCGCTTGAGTTCCACCCGCATGTCCTCGCGCAAATTGGCATCGAGAGCCGACAGCGGCTCGTCGAGCAGCAACACGTCGGGTTCGATGACGATGGCACGCGCCAATGCGATGCGCTGCTGCTGGCCGCCCGACAGTTCCTTCGGATAGCGCCTGCCCAGATCCGGCAACTGGACCAGGTCGAGGGCTGCCGCCACCTTCTTTCGGGCGTCTTCCTTGCCGACATTGCGGTACTTCAGGCCGAAGGCGACGTTTTCAGCCACGGTCTTGTGCGGAAAAAGCGCATAGTTCTGGAACACCAGGCCAAGGTTTCGCTTGTGGATCGGCACGTCGTTGACGCGTTTGCCCTTGATCGCGATATCGCCCTCGCTCGGATCGAGCAGGCCGGCGATCATCCTGAGCGTTGTCGTCTTGCCACAGCCGGACGGACCGAGCAGCGTCACAAACGAGCCCTCGGCGATATCGAGTGACATCTTGTGCACGGCTGTGAAGTCGCCAAAGCGCTTGACGATTTCGGTCAAGGAAACGGCGCTCACGGCAATAGCCTCCGATTGTAGACGTTCCGGCCCCGCCTTGGCGGCGGGGCCGGAAGTTGCTCCTAGTAGCCGCGCTGGACGCGACCGAACATTTCCGACCACTCGGCCTCATTGCCGTTCCAGTAGGCCGGATTGGCAAAGGTCAGGCCCGACAGCGTGCCGGTCGGATCGAAGGCCGGCAGTTTCGGAATCTTGGCGCCGAGATCGACCTTGGTCGGGTCGAGCGCCGGCGGGTAGCTCTGGCCTTCGGCCACCGCGATGGAGGTCTCCTTGTCGAGCATGAAGTTGATCAGCTCCTCGCAGGCCGCCATCGGGCTGCCCTTGATGACGAACAGGCATTCCTGCCAACCGAAGCTGCTCGGCGGGTCGTAGTAGCCGATGTCATGGCCCTGCTCCTGCAGGGCGTAGATGCGGCCCGACCAGCCTTCGGTGACATAGATTTCTTCCTCGGCCAGCAGGCTCATCAGTTCGGCGCCCGACGCCCAGTATTTCAGCGCCAGGTCGCGATGCTTGCGCACGGCATCCCAGGCGGCATCCATGTCCTTGATGTCGTTGGGGCTCTGGCCGGTCTGCAGCGCCGCGTACCAGAGCCGCGTGCGCCAGTCGCTCCAGCCGCCGATCTTGCCCTTGTACTTTTCGTCGATGAGGATCTTGGCGCCCTTTTCCTTCATTTCATCGTCGCTGATATGCTTGCGGTTGTAGGCAAGACCGGTGGTGCCGTAGTTGTACGGCGCCGCGCTGAGGCTGTCGGGCGTGATCGACTTGAACGCGTTCATCAGCGCCGGCATGACATTGGCCATGTTGGGGATGTTGTCGAGGTTGAGCTCACTGTTCAATTCGAAGCTGTGATAGCGGGCGTAATCGAACACGCCCGACAGGTGGGCAATGTTGTACTCGCCCGGCTGGCTGGCGCGCACCTGGGCGAGGTATTCATCGCCGCCCGGGAAGGTGCCGTCCACGACCTTGATGCCGGTCTTGGCTGTGTAGGGATCGAAGGCGTATTTGCGGAACGCCTCGGACACGACGCCGCCCCAGCCGTCGAAGCGGACCTGGGTGACATCGGCTGCGAATGCCTGCCTGGCGAAAGGCGTCTGCAGTCCGTATGCGGCGCCGGCGGCGCCGAGCAGGCCGAAAAACTTGCGACGGCTAACGTCGCCGTTCAGGAGCCGCTCGCGCAGCCGTTCATAGCGTTTGGTATCATCCATGTGTGTTCTCCATCTTGGATTCAGGGGTTCCGGGCGGTTCATCCGCCGCTCTTTGTTGAAAGTTTTCTGGCCACTGCCGCACCGATCAGCGGCAGCCCGACCGTCAGCACGATGATCACCGTGCCCAGCGCGTTGATCTCGGGCGAAATCGAATTGCGCAGCATCGAGAATATCTGCGTCGGCACGGTTTCGATGCCGCCCGGTTTCCAGAACAGCGTGCCGGTGATGTCGTCGAAGCTGATGGTGAAGGCGAACAGGCCGCCGGCCGCCACCGCCGGCATCAGCAGCGGCAGCGTGATCGAAAAGAAGGTCTGCATCGGCGAGGCGCCGAGGCTGAGGGCTGCCTCTTCGACATCGCGGCGAATGCTGACCAGCCGCGCCTGCACGACCAGGATGACGAAGGGCAGCGTAAAGATCACATGGCCCATCAGGAGCAATGTGAAGCTCTTGCCGATGTTGAGGAAGTTCAGGACCAGAAGCAGCGCCACGGCCAGCACCACTTCCGGCACCAGGATCGGCGCGATCAGGAGCATGGTGATCAGGTTGCGTCCGGGAATTGCGTAGCGCACCAGCGCCAGGCTGGCGAGCACCCCGAGCACGGTCGAGACCACGGCGGTCATCAGCCCAAGCACGATCGAGGTGCGGAACGCCCGCATGATGGCTTCATTCTGCCACAGCGTCTCGAACCAGCGCGTCGACAACCCGGTCATCGGAAAACTGCCGAACTGGTTGGCGTTGAACGACAACAGCACGACCACCGCGATCGGCAGGAACATGAACAGATAGACGAGGATCGTATAGGTGCGGATCAGACGCCAGCCCATCAGCCCAGCCCCTTGGCCAGCTGCGCCATGCCGAGATAGCGGTTGTAGATGAGGACCAGCACGCCGAGCACGGCCAGCAACAGCAATGACAGCGCCGAGCCGAGCGGCCAGTTGAGCTGCCGGATGATCGCCTCGTAGACGAGGTTGGCGAACATCGCATCGCGCGGTCCGCCCAGGATGACGGGCGTGATGTAGGTGCCGGCCGCCAGCACGAAGCAGAGCAGTCCGCCGGCCGCCAGGCCGGGCAGCGACAACGGCAAGGTCACCCGCAGGAACCCTTGCCAGCGCGTCGCGCCAAGCGAGGATGCGGCGTCCTCCAGATTGGTGTCGATGCCGTCCAGACTGACGAAGATGTTGAGGACCATGAACGGCAGCAGGAAGTGCACAAGGCCGAGGATCACGGTGGTCTCATTGTAGAGCATCTGTATCGGCTCGTTGATGATGCCGGCCCACAGCATTGCCGAGTTGAGGGCGCCCGAGACGCCCAGGATGTTGATCCAGCTCATCGTCCGGATGATGTAGCTGATCCAGAAGGGCAGCATCAGAAGCACCAGCAGGATCAGCTTGTTGCCCTTCGAGCGCGCGATGAAGTAGGCCGCCGGGTAACCCAGGAGAGCGCAGGCGACAGTGGTAACGGCAGCTATTTTCAGCGTATTGAGCAGGATGTCGCGGTAGAAAGGGTCCGTCAGCGCGGCGACCCAGTTCTTCATGAAAAAGCCGGGCGTGTCGGCTCCTGCGGCGCTCTTCAACCAGAACGAATAGACGACAATGAACATCAGCGGCACGATCAGCAGCAGGCCGACGGCTGTGAGTGCCGGCGCCAGCAGAATCCATGGCTGCCGCGCCTCTCTTGCCTCAATGCTCATGCAAGCGCTCCCCTGCGCTTTTCTTGTTGATGGCATCATGGGAGGCGGGAAGTCATTGATCAAATAGATATTAGATATTCTGATCATTGATGGTATCTATGACCTCATGACACGCCTTACCCCACCCGAGCGACTGGCCCGCGATCTCGACTGGAACCTGCTGCGCACCTTTCTGGTGCTCGCCGCATCCCGCTCGGTGACCGATGCAGCCGAACGCCTGTCGCTGAAGCAGCCGACCGTCTCGAGCGCCCTCAAGCGGCTGGAGGACCGGCTCGGCAAGCGGCTGATCGATCGCCGTCCCGGCCGTTTCGAACTGACCAGCGCGGGTCAGCTCCTGCTATCGGAGGCAACCGACATCCACGGCGCCATCCTGCGCCTCGACACGGCCATGCGCGAAGTCGGCGACGAGGTGCGTGGCCATGTCTCCATCGCCATGGCGAGCCATGTCGTCAGCCCGCTCTTTGACGCGGCACTCACCGACTTCCACGCGGCCTATCCACGCGCCACGCTGTCGATCGAAATCTCGGCCAGCCGCGAGGCGCTCGCCGCAGTCACATCGCGTCGGGTGTCGTTTGCCGTGTGCCTCGTCAACGAGCACAGGCCGGGCCTCGAATACCGACGCCTGTTTCGCGAGTATTTCGGCCTGTTCTGCGGTCCGGCCCACCCTTTGTTCGGCCGTCACGGGCTCACCATGGCCGATCTCGCCGGCCATTCTTCGGTCAGTTTCGTCACTGACCAGGCCAACGATGCCTTGCGTGCCGTCACCATGATGCGCAGCGAAGCACGACTCGACGACCGTGTCGTCGGCACCTCGGCAAACCTTGAGGAGGTGCGCCGCATGATCACTGCCGGCCTGGGCATTGGCCCCCTGCCCCTTCATGTCGTGAAGGAGGATATCGCAATGGGCCGGCTGTGGCGGCTGCCGCCCTACAAATCGCCACCGGCGATCGATGTCCACGTCGCATGGAACCCGCGGACCCGCTCGAACCGAGCCGAGCAGGCGCTGTTGTCCAAGCTGCTTGAGCGTATCGAGAACACGCCGATGGACCAGCGCGTCTATAGTTGACGCCGCATGGATCTATCCGGAATGCCCGGGTCAGAGGATCTGCGTCGGTTCGTCGGGAAAGTAGCCCATCTCGCGATCGTGCCTGACTGCGTCGGGGTCGCGCTTCGCGGGATCGCCATAGCCGCCGCCGCCCGGCGTGCCAACCGCAACACGATCGCCCGCCTTCAACGGAATATCCTGCTCCTTGGAGAGATGTTTCGGCACATGGGCGACGCCATCGCGGTAGACGGTGACGGTATTGACCGCGCCATCGCTGCCGCCGAGCGCACCCTGCGGACCGACCCGGCCATGGTCCATGACGAAGGAGGCGCGCGCCTCGCCGCGCAGCAATTCGATCTCGTAGGAAAGTCCGAAACCGCCGCGGTGCTTTCCCGCCCCGCCAGACCCCTCTCGCAGCGCATAGTGGCGATAGAGGATCGGGTAGGACTGCTCCATGATCTCGACCGGCGGCGACTTCGAAATGCCGATGGTCGAGCAGCCGTTCGACAGCCCGTCTTCGCGGGCGTTGCCGCCATAGCCGCCGCCGGAGATCTGGTACATCACGTAATCGCGGCCGCGCGCCGGGTCGTGGCCGCCAAGCGCGAAATTGCCGCTCGAGCCGGCGGGTGCCGCCGTCACCTTGTCGGGGATGGCCTGGACCATCGCCGCGAACACCGCCTCGGCGATGCGCTGCGAGACCTCCGCCGCACAGCCCGAAACCGGCCTCGGGTACCTGGCGTCGAGGAAGGTGCCTTCCGGCCGCTTGACGATCAGCGGCTCGAAGGCGCCGGCGCTGATCGGCACGTCCGGAAAGATGTGGCGCATGGCGAGATAGACTGACGACAGGGTCGTCGCCAGCACGCTGTTCATAGGTCCGGCGCAGGGTTTCGACGATCCCGCAAAATCGAAGGTGAGTCCCTCGCCTTTTTTCTCGATCGCCAGGGCGATGGTCAGCGGCTCGTCGACGACGCCGTCAGAATCGACGAAGGCCTTGGAGCGGTACGTGCCGTCAGGCATGGTGGCGATGTTGGCGCGCATCTGTTCGGCGGCGCGGCGGCGCAGTTCGGCAATCGCGGCCACCACGGTTTCGTCGCCGTAACGATCGAGAATGGCGAACAGCCGCTCCTTGCCGACGTTGAGGGCTGCCGCCTGGGCGCGAATGTCGCCGATGCGCTGGTCGGCAACGCGGATGTTGGAGGTGATGATGGCATAAATCTCGGGGTCGAGCCTGCCCTTCTTGAACAGCTTGACCGGTGGCAGGCGCAGGCCCTCCTGCTCGACGGCGGTGGCCGACGCCGAGAATCCGCCGGGCACCGAGCCGCCAATGTCGGGCCAGTGGCCGGTGTTCGAGAGCCAGCAGAAAATCGTGCCGTCGCGCCAGACCGGCATGGCAAAACGCACGTCCATCAGGTGCGTGCCGCCGAGATAGGGGTCGTTGACGATATAGATGTCACCCTCTTCCGGCGGCAGGCAGCGCCCGTCGGCGATCATCTCGATGATCGTCCTGGTCGAATATTGCATGACGCCGACGAAGACCGGCAGGCCCTGGCTGCCTTGCGCGATCAGCGACCCGTCGACCGCCGAGTAGATGCCGTCCGAGCGGTCATTGGCTTCCGCGATGACCGGCGAGAACGCGGCGCGCGAAAAGGTCAGGTCCATCTCGTCGCAGGTCTGTTGCAATGCCGCCTGGATGACCGACAGCGTGATGGCGTCGAGGCTCACTTTCCCACCTCCACGATAATGTTGCCGTCTGCGTCAGACCGCGCCCGGTCGCCCGGTTCAAGCACGGTCGTGGCGTCCATCTGCTCGAGGATCGCCGGGCCCTCGAGCCTGGCATCGAGCGGCAGTTTTTCGCGCGCATAGACCGGCGTGTCGAGCCATTGCCCGTCGAACCAGACCGGTCGGGTCTCTCGTAATGCGCCGCCAAGCGTCGCGGCCCTTCCCGCCGGATCCATCAGCCGCGA
>JBBSOT010000034.1:0-24999 GCA_038259455.1 Hyphomicrobiales bacterium
ATGACCAGCTGACCAAGGACCACATCGTCATCTCGAATGCGTCCTGCACGACCAACTGCCTGGCGCCGCTGGCTGCCGTGCTGCACGAGACCGTCGGCATCGAAAAGGGCATGATGACGACGATCCACTCCTATACCGGCGACCAGCCGACGCTCGACACCATGCACAAGGATCTCTACCGCGGCCGCGCCGCGGCCCTGTCGCAGATCCCGACCTCGACCGGTGCAGCCAAGGCCATCGGCCTGGTGCTGCCCGAACTCAAGGGCAAGCTCGACGGCATCTCGATCCGCGTGCCGACGCCGAATGTCTCTGTCGTCGACCTGAAGTTCATCGCCAACCGTTCCACCACGGTCGAGGAGATCAACGACGCGGTCATCGCCGCCTCGAAGGGCAAGCTCAAGGGCGTGCTCGCCGTGACCCATCATCCGAACGTGTCGATCGACTTCAACCACGATCCGCACTCCTCGATCATGGCGCTCGACCAGACCAAGGTGATGGACGGAAACTTCGTCTCGGTGCTGTCTTGGTACGACAATGAATGGGGATTCTCGAACCGCATGGCCGATACAGCGGTCGCCTTCGGCAAGACCATCGGCTGAGCCATCGGGCTGTTCTTGACGGCCTGAAACGCCCGGCCTTGCCGGGCGTTTTTCGTTTGTGTGCGAATATTGCCCAAATGCCGAGAAAAACGGCCGGCTTGGTTGCGCTGGGCCTTGTCTTCGCCGCACTGTAGGGGAAATCACACTTCGCAAGCCGAGGGCGCGCCAGGGATGTATGAGACGATCTATCTCGTTACGCTTGTCAGTACCGGACTGGTGCTCGCGGCCGCGTTTTCGAGCCTGGTCGCCTTCCGTTTCGGCGCACCCCTGCTGCTGCTCTTCCTTGGCCTGGGCCTTGCCGCAGGCGCCGATGGACTGGGCATCACGTTCGACAATGCCAATGTCGCCTATTTCGTTGGCAGCCTTGCACTGGCCGCGATCCTTTTCGATTCCGGCTTCGGCACGCCGCTGTCGGCGCTGCGCCAGGCGGCATTGCCTGCCCTGTCCCTGGCGACAATCGGCGTGGCGCTGACCACGGGCCTTTTCGGCACGGCAGCTTTCTACCTGACGGACTTCACATGGCTGGAATCGATGGTGCTTGGCGCCGCCGTTGCGTCGACCGATGCGGCGGCCGTGTTCTTCCTGCTGCGTGTCGGCAATGTGCGGCTGCGCGACAGGGTCCGTTCGACGCTGGAAATCGAATCCGGCTCCAACGACCCGATCGCCATCTTCCTTACAATCACATTCGTAGAGGTCATCGCGCTTGGGCGGGACCCGACGGCCGAAGTGCTTATTGCCGATATCGTGCTGGGCTTCATCGCCAACATGGGCATTGGCGCGGTTGTCGGCATCGTCGGGGGGCTGGCCATCACGCGTCTTGTCGACAAGCTCAACCTGGATCACGGGCTGTTGCCGATCTTCGTGCTCACCCTTTCGCTCCTGGTTTTCGCCATCGGTGGCGCCATTGGCGGCTCGGGTTTCCTGGCCGTCTATCTCGCCGGGCTGGTGGCCGGCAATTCCACCATCCGTGGCGAGGCCCAGCTCAAGCGTTTCCAGGACGGCGTGTCCTGGCTGGCGCAGATCATCATGTTCCTGGTGCTGGGGTTGTTCGCCACGCCGTCCGAATTCCTGCCGATCCTGCCGGTGGCGGTCGGGCTTGGCCTGTTCCTGATCTTCATCGCCCGGCCGATCGCGGTGTGGATCTGCCTGATCCCCTTCCGCTTCCCGCGCCAGGAAACCACCTTCATCTCCTGGGTCGGCCTGCGTGGCGCTGTGTCGATCCTGCTGGCCATCACGCCGCTTATGGTGGGGCTCGAGAACGGCCGCGCGATCTTCAACATGGCCTTCATCATCGTTCTGGTTTCACTCATCGTGCAGGGCTGGACGGTTGGTCCGCTGGCGCGGCGGCTTGGACTGATCGTGCCGCAACGCATCGGACCGCTGGAGAAGGTTGAACTCGAACTGCCCGGTTCGGCGCATCACGAACTGCTTGCCTACACAGTGGTCGCCGGCAGCCCCGTGGCGCGCGGCGAACGCATTCCGCGCTGGGCGCGGCCGTCGCTTGTCGTGCGCGAGGGCCGTTCGATGAAATACCAGGATGCCGGGCGACTGGTGACCGGCGACCACGTCTACATCTTCGTCCCCGACCGTTACCCGCGCCTGCTTGACCGGCTGTTTGCCAGCCCGACCGAGGTCAGTCCCGACGACGCCGATTTCTTCGGCGCCTTTCCGCTCGACCCCTCGCACATGGCAAGCGAACTCGAGGACAATTACAGCCCCGGCCTGACCGACGCGGAACTGAAGCTGAATATCGGCCAACTGATGCTGCAACGCCTCGGCGGGCGCGCAGAATATGCCGACCGCATTACGCTCGGGCCGATCGAACTGATCGTTCGCGACGTCGATGACGATGGCAAGATCGCAACCGTTGGCCTGTCCTTTGAACCGACGCCGCAGATGACCAGCATCCCGGCTTTCCTCAGCCCGGCCGAACTGTTTGATCGTACCCGCGCGATAATCGTGAACTGGCGCAGGCGGCGGCGCGGCGAACCGGACGTGGTTCTGACTTCCGAGCAGATCAACGCGCAGAACAACTACAACAGCCGGGGCAACTAGGGTCCCGGCCCTAGCCCTCACGTGACAGCTTGCATCCCAGCGCCTTCGCGATAATGTCCGGCAAAATTTTCAACCGCAGGAGACCAAGATGGCCAGTTTCAGGACCCTCGATCATGTTGACGATCTGAACGGCAAGCGGGTGCTGGTGCGGGTCGATCTCAACGTGCCCATGGCCGACGGGAAAGTGACCGACGCGACTCGTATCGAGCGCGTTGCCCCGACCATCCTTGAACTCTCCGACAAGGGCGCGAAAGTCATTCTGCTCGCGCATTTCGGGCGACCCAAGGACGGCCCCGATCCGACGATGTCGCTTGAAAAGGTGGCTCATGCCACCGCCGAGATCATCGGCCGAAAGGTCGCCTTCATTGCCGACTGCGTCGGCGATGCCGCCGCATCCGGCGTCGCTGCCATGCAGCCGGGCGATATCGCGCTGATGGAAAACACACGGTTTCACCCGGCCGAGGAAAAGAACGACCCTGATTTCACCAAGCAGCTAGCCGCCAACGGGGACATCTATGTAAATGACGCGTTCTCGGCCGCACACCGCGCCCATGCCTCGACCGAGGGTCTTGCACGCCTCCTGCCGTCTTATGCCGGCCGCACCATGCAGGCCGAACTCGACGCGCTTGAGAAAGGCCTCGGCAAACCGACCCGCCCGGTCGTTGCCATCGTCGGCGGCGCGAAGATTTCCAGCAAGCTCGACCTGCTGATGAACCTCGTCAAGCAGGTCGACGCGCTGGTCATTGGCGGCGGCATGGCCAACACATTCCTGGCGGCCCGTGGCACCGATGTCGGCAAGTCGCTCTGCGAGCATGACCTGGCCCAGACAGCGCGCCAGATCATGATCGAGGCCGCCACCGCCGGCTGCGCCATCGTGCTGCCCGTCGACGGCGTGGTGGCACGCGAGTTCAAGGCAAATGCGGCCAGCGAAACCGTCGTCATCGGCGCGATCCCCGCTGACGCCATGGTGCTCGACGTGGGTCCCAAAACCGTCGCCGCGATCAACGAATGGATCGACCGCGCCGCCACGCTGGTGTGGAACGGTCCGCTCGGCGCCTTCGAGATCGAACCCTTCGACCAAGCGACGGTCGCTGTCGCCAAACACGCTGCCAAGGCGACGCGCGCCGGCACGCTGGTCTCGGTGGCCGGCGGCGGCGATACCGTCGCCGCCCTCAACCATGCCGGCGTCGCCGACGAATTCACCGATGTCTCGACAGCCGGCGGCGCCTTCCTGGAATGGATGGAGGGCAAGGTGCTGCCAGGCGTTGCGGCGCTGTCCGCCGACTCATGACCTGTATCGATTGAAACCGGCAAACGGCATTGGAGCGCTTCACGGTCAGATTGAAGCAACCCTTCGGGCCGGGTCCATTCGAGCCAAATCCATCGGGTTTCGGCTCGGCCGGACCAACCGGTACGACCGTCGCCAACCCCTTGACCTTGTCTCGAATTGCCTCCGGCAGAATGAGTCAATCTGACCCTGATGCGCTCTCAGCGGTTTTCCGGCATTTCATACGGCAAATTGTTCTGCTATTGCCGTTTTACGCGATGGGGACGGGGACCAGCTGCCGGGTCCGACGGCGAGGATCCGGTTGTCGCTGCGCCTTCGAAGGCGGCAACGGCAGGATGCTGCTGCGCGTTAGATCGATGTTTTGAACGGCCAGACCGGTCGACAGTGGAGGACGAGATGAACAAGGAAATGACCGCGCAGGCCGGCACCAAGGACGGCTTCATCGCAGCGCTCGACCAGTCCGGCGGTTCAACGCCGAAGGCACTCGCGCTCTACGGCGTCGACGAGAGCGCCTGGTCGAATGACGCGGAGATGTTCGACCTCGTGCACAAGATGCGCACCCGCATCATCAAGTCGCCTGCCTTCACCGGCGACAAGGTGATGGGCGCGATCTTGTTCGAGCAGACGATGGACCGCGACATCGACGGCACGCCGACGGCGCAATATCTTTGGGAAAAGCGCCACGTTGTGCCGTTCCTGAAAGTCGACAAGGGCCTTGCGGAGGAAAAGTACGGCGTCAGGCTGATGAAGCCGATGCCGGATCTCGACGCGCTTTTGAAGCGTGCGGTCGACAAGGGAATATTCGGCACCAAGATGCGCTCGGTGATCGATGCCGCGACGCCGGAAGGGATTACCGCGGTCGTTGACCAGCAGTTTGAAGTTGGCCGGCAGATCTTGTCGCACGGGCTTGTGCCGATCATCGAGCCCGAGGTCACGATTTCGATCCCCGACAAGGCGCAGGCCGAAGACATTCTGCTTGCCGAACTCCGCAAGCATCTCGATACGGTGCCGGCCGGCAAGCAGATCATGCTGAAGCTGACGCTGCCCGAGAAGCCCAACCTCTACAAGCCGCTTATCGAGGATGCGCGTGTCCTGCGCGTCGTGGCGCTATCGGGCGGTTACTCGCGCGAAGAGGCGAATGACAGGCTGCGGCAGAATAGCGGCATGATCGCCAGCTTTTCGCGGGCATTGACCGAAGGGCTGTCGGCGGACCAGAGCGACAGCCAGTTCGATGCCAAGCTGGGTGCGGCAATCGACAGTATCGTCGAAGCATCGCGCGCCGGCTGATAGCAGGCATTTTCAGGACCGCCGACCAGGCTTTCGGTCGGTCGGCGTTCGGAACGCCTCCAAAGGCACTACTTTCCCGGCTTGCCCATCGCGCCGGGATTAACCGCCTTGCTTCACTCGGCAGATGCGGCAAGAAACAACAAACAGCCTGATCAGCAACAGTCTGCCCACCCCCCAATCGGCAATATTGGCTCCGCTATTGCGGAGCCCTGTGGATATGAAGGATCGTCTGGCCAGGTTGGCAACACGGCACGTGCTCGATCTGACCTGAGTGGCCGGATATCGACCTGCCGCGACCAACGCTATGCGCCGGTCTCCTGTCGAGTTGCCCCGGCAAGGCCCATACCTCTCCCCCATGCAACTCTGGACCAGATTATCTCGTGCAGAAAATAGGCGACAAAGCCTGAAAGCGACCCGGCCAGCGCAATACCGCCGCTGGCGGCGACCGATCCCGTAAGCCGATCAGCGCCATCGAGAAGAAACCGGCGACCTGCCAGCTGACGGCCTTGGCAAAGAGTCTGATCGTGCTGTCCATAGGGTTTCTCCGGCGAGGGTTTCTGGTTGCCCTTGGGCTATTCCCTATTTGGCTGCATGGACATTAGGCATATTTGCTGCGAAAAGTTCATTTTGATGCTTTTTATCTGCAAGGTAGATCAAAGTGGACAAACGCGATCGCGCTGACCTGTTTCGAAAGCGCCTTCAGGAAGCCATGTCGCTGAAGAAGGTGACCAGAAGCGCTTTGGCCCGATCAACCAAAGTGGACCGGTCGACAATCGGCCAACTCCTCAAGGACGGCCAGCCCCGTCTGCCCAACGCGCAATTGGCCGCCGATGTTGCCATCGCAGTGGGCGTCAGCACCGATTGGCTTCTCGGCCTGACAAACAGGCCGGAAACTCCTGGCGACATCGTTGCTGCCGCAATGTCGCTTAGCCCCGCAGAACGCACGTCGGCCGATGCACAGCTTCTCGAATGGCACCGCGAAGCTGCCGGATACAAGGTCCGCCATGTGCCGGCGACCCTACCCGACATCTTGAAGACGGAGCGCATGCTGGCGTGGGAATATGCGTCGTTTCAGGAGAGGCACTTGCCGAAAGCGTTCACCGCCATGCAGGATCAACTGGAGTGGTTGGCCTCTGGCGCCTCGGACTACGAGATTGCCTTGCCCCTTCACGAAGTCGAAGCCTGCGCCGCCGGGACGGCATACTACATGGGCGTTGGCGAAAGCGTTCGGTTTGAACAACTGAATTTTATCGCCGACCAATGCGACAAGATGTACCCGAGGCTGCGGGTATTCCTGTTTGACGCCCACACGGTGTTCAGTTCGCCGGTAACTATTTTCGGCCCGAACCTGGCTGTGGTCTATGTCGGTCAGTGCTATCTGGCCTTCCGGGAAATCGAGCGCGTCAGATCTCTGACGAGCCACTTCGACTGGCTCGTGCGCGAGGCGGTCGTCGATGCCCGCAAAGTCCCATCTCGTCTTCGTTCACTGATGAAACAGTGACGTCTTACTGCGTCACGATTGAGCGGAGGTCCGGGACGCGTCAGCCTGCGACGTCGATGCCGATCTTGCCGACATGCGATTTCGAGAGGAAGGCCTCCTGCGCGGCGCGCAATTCCTGCAGCTTGTAGGTTCCTGCAAGAACGGGCCGCACCTCGCCCGCCTCGATGTAATTCACGAGGTTGGTGAAGACGCTCGCCGGCTGATGGGTGCAGCCAAACAGGGACAGGTCGCGAAGATAGAGCGTGCGCAGGTCAAGCTCGACGATCGGTCCGGCTATGGCGCCCGCAGTCGCGTAGCGTCCGCCTGCGCGCACGGCGTTGACGACATCGGTCCATCGGGGGCCGCCGATCAGGTCGAGCACCAGGTCAAACGAGCGTTCGGGCAGATCTGCGTCACGATCAAGGGTTGCGTCGGCGCCAAGGGCGCGCAGCTGCTCTGCCTTCGATGCGCTGGTCAGCGCCGTCACATGGGCGCCACGCCGCTTGGCCAACTGGATCGCTGCCGAGCCGACACCGCCTGACGCGCCGGTAATAAGCACCCGTTCGGCGCCGAGCGCTGCGCGCTGGATCATGCCCTCGGCAGTGGAGAATGCGCAGGGAAAAGTCGCCAGTTCCACATCCGTAAGGTCCGAGCGTACCGCCACGGCGTCGAACGAAGCCGCTGTCATGCATTCGGCGAAACCGCCGTCGCGCTCCGAACCGAATGTCGCAAGCGCCAATGGATCAGGGTTGCCGGCCGGATGGTGCATCGGACGCACCAGAACGCGCTCGCCGATCCTTGAGGCATCGACTCCCTCGCCCACCGCAACGATGCGGCCGCAGCAATCTGCACCCTGTATGCGCGGAAAAGACAGCGCTCCGGCCCAGCCTCCTTCAAGCTCGCCTGCGTAACCTTCAGCCGCCCCGGAAGCGGTGTCGCCGCGTACGCTCTTGGCGTACCAGCCGGTTCGGGTATTGACGTCGGTGTTGTTGACCGCAGATGCGCCGACACGGATCAGCACTTCGCCCGAGGAAGGGCGGGGCATCGGCAGATCGTCGCGCCAGGCCAGCTTGTCAAGTCCGCCATGTCCGGTGAGGACCACGCCTTTCATGGTCGCAGGAAGTGTCATTTCAGGCTCCCTCGGCAGAACAACCGCTCATCCCGCAAGCGTAGGGGGATCGCCGCACAAGGTCCACCGTAACGGTATCGATGCCAGGCAGCGGCGCCGGCTTGAACCTGGCCGGGAAGGTTGGCCGCCTACCAGTCGTGGCTGGCAAGCACCGTCAGCGAGATCGCCGCCAGCGCCACCAGCGCCAGTTTCCAGAAATCACGGCGATGCCGCAGCCCTGGCAGGCCGAGCGGCTTGATCAACTGGATGACCATGATTCCGATGATGACGAAGGCGAGGGCTTTGGTCATGAAGCCTTTGACCAGCAACGCGGCGCACTGTCAAAGACAAGCTACCCAGGTTGCGTCTTCACGCAAGATTGTTGTCGGGTTATAGGCGCCTCGACGATTTTGGGGAATTGGACAATGACGGGCAAACGCCTCGCCCTCTATACTTTCGGCGTCTTTAGGGGCAGCGCCGCCGATCCGGCCAACCAGGGTTTCCACGACCGAAACGATGCGGCATTTGCCGCTGCCGAGGCTGCCGAGGGCTTCATCGCGCGCTCCGGCTATGCCGAAGAGCCAGGTCCGGAGAGCTGGGGCGAGCAGGTCTTTCCGCGGTTTTACGTCGAGCGCGGCGATGGCTGGTCGCCGTCGACCATATCCCTATGGATCGATCTTGAGTCGGCCATGGCTTTTTCCTATTCCGGCCGGCACGCAGAGTCGCTGAAGCTCGGCCGCAACTGGATGGTGAAGCCGCAATGGCCGCCCTATGCGCTGTGGTGGGTTGACCGGAACCATACGCCCAGCTGGACAGAGGCGGTGGCGCGTCATGAACATCTGGCAGACAACGCGCCGTCGCCCTATGCCTTTGATTTCAAGACGGCCTTCGGCAGCGATGGTCTGCCGGCCATGATCGACCGCGATCGCATCACGCGGCTTGCGGCGCTGAATGCAGAACGGCTTCCTGACTGAGGCCGACGAATTCTGCCACAGCTTTCTTTCGTCGCATGGACGCAGAAGCCTCGGGAGGCTTACAAGACCATTAGCATTCGGGGAGGACGCTAATGGCATCGCGCTATCATGAGGTCTATGAGAGCTGGAAACGCGACCCGGAAGGTTTCTGGGCTGAAGCGGCCAAAGGGATCGACTGGTTCAGGCCGGCCGACAGGGTCTTCGACGCCGAGGCCGGGATCTATGGCCGCTGGTTTGCCGGTGCGCTGTGCAACACCTGCTACAATGCCGTAGACCGCCATGTCGAAGGCGGCCGCGCGGACCAGCTCGCGCTGATCCATGACAGCGCCATGACCGGCACCGTGACGAAATTCACCTATGCCGAAATGCTCGCTGAAATCACCGCACTTGCTGCCGTGCTGGCCGACCGGGGCGTCGAAAAGGGCGATCGTGTCATCATTTACATGCCGATGGTGGCAGAAGCGGTTTTCGCGATGCTGGCCTGTGCGCGCATCGGCGCTGTCCATTCGGTGGTTTTCGGGGGCTTTGCCGCACGTGAACTGGCCACGCGCATCGACGACGCCACGCCCAGGCTCATCATTTCCGCCTCCTGCGGCCTGGAGCCGGGACGCACCGTTGCCTACAAGCCGCTGCTCGACGGTGCGATCGCCATGGCCCGCCACCAGGTGGACCACTGCATCGTGCTGCAGCGTGCGCAGCTGCCATGCGACCTCATCGCCGGCCGCGACATCGATTACGCCGATGCCGTCGCGGCGGCCAAGGACGCCGGGCGCACTGTCAACTGCGTGCCTGTGGCCGGCACCGATCCGCTCTATGTGCTCTATACGTCCGGCACCACCGGCCAACCAAAGGGCGTGGTGCGCGACAATGGCGGCCATATGGTCGCGCTGCACTGGTCGATGAAGAACGAGTTCGGCATCGACCCGGGCGAGGTCTTCTGGGCTGCCTCCGATGTCGGCTGGGTCGTGGGCCATTCCTACATCGTCTACGCGCCGCTGCTGGCCGGCTGCACGACGATCCTGTTCGAGGGGAAGCCGGTAGGGACGCCGGACGCGGGTACCTTCTGGCGCGTCATCGCCGAACATGGCGTTGTCGCGCTGTTCACCGCGCCAACGGCCTTTCGCGCGATCAAGAAGGAAGACCCGCAGGGCGCGTTCGTCCCGAAATACGATTTGTCGAAGTTCCGTACGCTGTTTCTTGCCGGCGAGCGCGCCGATCCCGAAACCATAAAATGGGCCGAGCGCCAACTCCGCGTGCCGGTCATCGATCACTGGTGGCAGACAGAGACCGGGTCGCCGATCTCGCAAAACCCGGTCGGGCTCGGCATCCTGCCGGTCAAATACGGCTCGCCCTGCGTGTCGATGCCGGGCTACGACGTGCAGGTGCTCGACGATGCCGGCCACGCCGTGCCCAACGACACGCTCGGCAATGTTGTGCTGAAGCTGCCGCTGCCGCCCGGCTGCCTGCCGACACTCTGGAATGCCGACCAGCGCTTTCGTGAGGCCTACCTGGACGAGTTCCCAGGCTACTACAAGACGTCCGACGCCGGCTATATCGACGAGGACGGCTACCTCTTCATCATGGCGCGCACCGACGACATCATCAACGTGGCCGGCCATCGCCTGTCGACCGGCGGCATGGAGGAGGTGCTGTCCGAGCATCCCGACGTCGCCGAATGCGCCGTCATCGGCATGGCAGACGCACTGAAGGGCCAGGCGCCCTGCGGCTTTGTCGTGCTGAACTCGGGTGTCAGCCGCGACATCGCCGAGATCGAGCGCGAGATCGTCGCGCTGGTGCGCGAACGGATCGGTCCGGTCGCCGCCTTCAAGGTCGTCGTCACCATCAACCGCCTGCCAAAGACCCGGTCAGGCAAGATCCTGCGCGGCACGATGCAGAAGATCGCCGACCGCGAGGAGTGGGTGATGCCGGCCACAATCGACGAGCCGGCGATTCTCGATGAGATCGCCGAGGCGCTGAAGGCGAGGGGGATTGGCGTCTGAGCAGTCGCCGCCCGCGCCGAACGGAAATTTCTGGGGACGATGATCTGCCGGGGATTCCGGTCGCCATGAGGTCCGCACGATGGCGTCATCCGCTCCAAACCCTTGATTCTCTCCGCAATATCAGAAGCAGGTTTTTGATGCCCTGCTTGTGTCGCGTCGTCCTCTGCGCAACCGGGCAGTCAGACGTTACCGGACTGACATCAACCTGTCATGCAACTGTAATAATGGGAGCCTAATGCCTCACCGGGCGTCGAAAGAGCGGCGCCAAGAGACAATTCCGAACAGGAGTAGGCCCAATGAAGAAATTTCTCGTCTCGGCGTCGGCAGTCGCCATCGCCCTGGTCGCGTCCGCCGGCATCGCCGCCGCGCGCGACCAGGTAAAGGTGGTCGGCTCGTCGACCGTGTTCCCGTATTCGCAGGCGGCCGCCGAAGAGTATGCCAACAAGTCCGGCAATCCGGCGCCGGTCGTGGAGTCGACTGGTACCGGTGGCGGATTCAAGGTGTTCTGCGGTGGCATCGGCCCCGACTTCGCCGACATTACCGGCGCCTCGCGCGCCATGAAGTCCTCGGAAGTCGAGCTTTGCGCCACGAACGGCGTCGACGACATCACCGAGGCGTTGATCGGCTATGACGGCCTGTCGATTGCTCATGCTCGTTCGGCTCCCGACATGGACCTGACCGAAGAGCAGATCTTCAAGGCGCTTGCCGCCGAACTGCCGGACGGCAATGGCGGTTTCGTCGCCAATCCGAACAAGAAGTGGTCCGACATCGACGCATCGCTGCCAGCCTTCGATATCATCGCTTTCGGTCCCCCGCCCACATCCGGCACGCGTGATGCCTTCGTCGAACTGGTGATGCATGACGGCTGCAAGGACCTGGCCGGCATGGCTGACCTGAAGAAGGCCGATGAGGACAAGTGGAACGAAGTCTGCTCGCGGATGCGCCAGGACGGTCCCTTCGTCGAAGCCGGCGAGAACGACAACCTGATCGTGCAGCGCCTCGAGTCCGATCCGAATGCGGTCGGCATCTTCGGCTACTCGTTCCTCTATGAGAACAACGACAAGCTGAAGGCGGTCAAGGTTGCCGGCGTCGAGCCGACTTTCGACACCATCGCCGACTTCTCCTATCCCGTTGCGCGTCCGATCTTCTTCTACATCAAGAACGCGCACCGCGAAGTGATCCCCGGCATGAACGAGTTCCTGCAGGAATACGTCTCGGATGCGGCGCTCGGCGCCGATGGCTATCTCCCGGAGCGTGGCCTGACCCCGCTCTCGGACGAGAAGCGCATGGAAGTGCAAAAGGCAGTTGCCGACAGCAAGAAGCTCGGTTCCTAACAGAGCCGATAAGCCCGGCCGCCTCTGTCTCGGGGCGGCCGGTCTCCATTTTCGCATACAGAGTCTTGTGGGGACGTTATGGCGGGTTATCTGATCGGCTTCCTGGCGCTTGCCGCGCTGGTTTCCACAGTCGTCGGATCATGGCGTGCACGCCAGAAACGTGACGGCGCCGGCGGTCTGAAGTCGCATTCCAGGCCGATCTATCACGGCCTCAACGCCGCGATCTGGACCGGGGTGCCGGCATTCGTGTTCATCCTTATCTGGCTGCTGTTCCAGAACAGCATCGTCAATGCCCTGGTGATCGCGTCCTATCCGGGATCAGACCAGCTCAGTGGCCCGCAGCAGAACCTGCTGATCAGCGAGATCCGGCAGGTCGCTTCCGGCACCATCTTCAAGGAGCCGACCCCGGAGATAATCGCCGCCGTCGACCATCTGCGCTCCCTGGAAGCGTTGGCCATGTGGGCGATGGTCGCTCTCGTCGCCGCCCTCGTTGCTATCGGCGCCTATTTGGGCTTTCGCGCCATCGGTCACCGCTTCCGCGCCCGCCACAGCGTCGAGCGCTCGGTGACCTGGTTCATGATGTTCTCGTCGCTGGTCGCCATTCTCACCACGGCGGGCATTGTCGGCTCGCTCGTCTACGAGGCGCTGCAGTTCTTCGCCATGGTGCCCATCACCGAATTCCTGTTCGGGCTACGATGGGAGCCGCAGATCGCGATACGCGCCGACCAGGTCGCGGGGCAGGGCGCCTTCGGCATGATCCCTGTGCTCTTCGGCACATTCGTGATTTCCGCTCTCGCCATGGCCGTTGCGATCCCGACGGGTATCATGTCGGCGGTTTACCTCACCGAATATGCAGATCATCGTGTCCGCAGTGTCGTGAAGCCCTTGCTCGAAATCCTCGCGGGCATCCCGACCATCGTCTACGGCTTCTTCGCCGTGCTCACAGTTGCGCCGCTCATTCGAACCCTCGGCATGAGCATGGGCATCGACGCTGCGCCCAACAGCGCCATGGCCGCGGGCGGCGTCATGGGCGTGATGCTCATCCCGTTCATCTCGTCGCTCTCCGACGACGCTTTCGCAGCCGTTCCCCGTGCCATGCGCGACGGCTCCTACGCACTCGGTGCGACCAAGGGCGAGACCATCCGCAAGGTCCTGCTGCCGGCCGCACTGCCCGGCATCGTCGGTGGCGTTCTGCTGGCGCTGAGCCGCGCCGTCGGCGAAACCATGATCGTCGTCATGGCGGCCGGCCTCATCGCCAAGATGACGCTCAACCCGTTTGACTCGGTCACCACCGTCACCGTCCAGATCGTGACGCTGCTGATCGGCGACAGCGAGTTCGACAATCCCAAGACGCTCGCGGCCTTCGCACTCGGCCTCGTTCTCTTCATCATCACGCTCGGCCTTAATCTGATCGCGCTCCAGACCGTGCGCAAGTACCGGGAGAAGTACTGATGGCAATCTCGGACAGCATTCCGACCGCCGACGGCACGGGCACCACCGGCGCTCAGGTCGCATGGAAATCCGAGGCCATGGCGGCGCGCCGCAAGGCTCGCTACGCTGCTGACCGGCGCCTGCAGCTCTATGGCATGATCGCCATCGCCTTCGCCCTTGGCTTCCTCGCCATCCTCATCGGCACGCTGGTCTACACCGGCTCCAACGCCTTCCGGCAATCGATGGTGACGGTCGACATCGACTTCAGCTCTGCGGATATCAACCGCGAGAACCCGATGGATTCAAACTGGCGAAACATCTTCCGCCAGGCCGTCATAGACGACGTCGGGGAATTGTCGCGACGCGAGGAGCGTGACTACTTCTCGATGTTTACATCGTCCGCGCCCTTCCTGATCCGCGACGAGATTATCGCCAATCCCTCGATACTGGACGGACGTGCGTCCTTTACGGTCCCCATGTCGGATCCGATCGATCAACTTGCCAAGGGCCTCGTCGATACCAACTTGCCGGAGAACCAGCGGCGGGTGAACGACAAGCAGGTCGAGCTGTTCAATCAACTTGAGGCAAAGGGTGCCGTCTCGCAGCCCTTCAACTGGGGGCTGTTCTTCAATTCGGACAGCCGATTCCCGGAACTCGCGGGCCTGGCGGGCGCCATTTCCGGCTCGTTCTGGACACTTCTCGTATGCTTCCTGATCTCGTTTCCAGCCGGGATCGCGGCGGCGATCTACCTAGAGGAGTTCGCACCGAAAAACCGCTTCACCGACCTGATCGAGATCAACATCAACAACCTCGCGGCGGTCCCTTCCGTCGTGTTCGGCCTCCTTGGCCTCGCCGTGTTTCTCGGCTGGTTCGGCCTGCCGCGCTCGGCACCGATCGTCGGTGGTCTGGTCCTGTCCCTGATGACGCTGCCAACCATCATCATCGTGACGCGGGCCGCGCTGACGTCTGTTCCGTCGTCGATCCGCGAGGCGGCACTGGGTATCGGAGCCTCGAAGCACGAGGCGATCTTCCATCATATTCTGCCACTCGCCATGCCCTCTATCATGACTGGAACAATTATCGGCCTGGCGCAGGCGCTGGGCGAGACCGCGCCGCTCCTGCTGATCGGAATGAATGCCTTCATCACCAGCCCTCCGGATGGCGTGTTCGAGGCCTCCACGGCCCTGCCAACCCAGATCTACATCTGGGCGGACAGTCCCGAACGGGGCTTCGTGGCCCGAACCTCCGCCGCCATTCTCGTCCTGCTCGGGTTTCTGGTCGTGATGAATGGCATTGCAATCTTTCTGAGGCAGCGCTTCGAGCGCCGCTGGTAATGGAGTAGAAGTGACATGAACATCCTGACCGAAGCGTCCGTCGAAAAGAAGCTGTCGCCGATGAAGAACGAGCCAAATATCAAGATGCGTGGCGAGAAGGTCACCGTTCACTACGGCGAGAAGCAGGCGCTGTTCGGCGTCGACCTCGCCGTCCCGGAGCGCCAAGTCACAGCGCTGATCGGCCCTTCGGGCTGCGGCAAGTCGACCTTCCTTCGTTGCCTCAACCGCATGAACGATACGATCGACGGCTGTCGGGTCGACGGCAAGATCACGCTCGACCAGGAGGATGTCTACGATCCCAAGATCGACGTCGTGGAATTGCGGGCACGCGTCGGCATGGTGTTCCAGAAGCCCAATCCGTTCCCGAAATCGATATACGAGAATGTCGCCTACGGACCGCGCATACACGGTCTAACCAAGAACAAGGCCGAACTGGACGGGGTTGTGGAGTCCGCCCTGAAGAAGGCGGCGCTCTGGAACGAGGTGAAGGACCGGCTGCAGGAATCAGGCACGGGCCTGTCGGGCGGCCAGCAGCAACGGCTGTGTATTGCGCGGGCCATCGCGGTCTCTCCGGAAGTCATCCTCATGGACGAGCCCTGCTCGGCGCTCGACCCGATCGCGACGGCCAAGGTCGAGGAACTGATCGACGAATTGCGGCAGAACTACACGATCATCATCGTGACGCACTCCATGCAGCAGGCGGCACGCGTATCGCAGCGCACGGCGATGTTCCATATCGGCTACCTGGTCGAGGAAGGTCCGACCGACAAGATGTTCACCAACCCCGACGACAAGCGCACCCAGGATTACATCACCGGCCGGTTCGGCTGAGCCCGCATCCTCCCAAGCGGCATTCAAGAGGACAAGATCATGGGCGAACATACAGTCACTTCCTTTGACGACGATCTCGAACATATCCAGCGGCTGATCAACGATATGGGCGACCTCTCCGGCACGATGGTCAGCGGTGCGATCCGCGCGCTGCTGACGTCTGACTCCGCGCTGGCACAACGTGTCGTTTCCGATGACGCGATCATGGATGCGCGCCAGCGCGAACTCGACGACAGGGCGATCACGCTGATCGCCAAGCGCCAGCCGATGGCGCAGGACCTTCGCGCCGTTGTCGGCGGCATCCGCATGGCCGGCGACCTGGAGCGCATCGGTGACCTTGCCAAGAACATTGCCAAGCGTGTGAGCGCGGTTGGCCAGAGCCCGGCTCCGCGCAATCTTGCGCACGGCATCGAGGGCATGTCGGAAATGGTGCTTGAGCAGGTGAACGGTGTCATCAAGCATTATATCGGGCGCGATGGTGACGCCTTGCGCGACCTGCGCGCCGCCGACGAGAAGATCGACGTCAAGTACACGTCGGTGTTCCGCGAGCTTCTGACCTACATGATGGAAGACCCGCGCAACATCACCTCGTGCACGCATCTTCTGTTTTGCGCCAAGAACCTCGAGCGGATTGGTGATCACGTTACCAACATCGCCGAAAACGCGTATTATGTGGTGACCGGCGAGCAGTTGCCGTCTGCCCGGCCGAAATTCGACGAGACCGCGCAAGCGGCCCTGGCAGAATAGCCAGCGGAAAGAGTGCCAGAGATGATCGCACCAAAAATCATGGTGGTCGAGGACGAGGAGCCGCTTGGCGTGCTTCTGCGGTACAATCTCGAGGCCGAGGGCTATCAGGTCGAGATCATCACGCGTGGCGACGAGGCCGAGATCCGGCTGCAGGAAAACCCGCCTGACCTGCTGGTGCTCGACTGGATGGTGCCGGCGATATCGGGCATCGAGCTTTGCCGACGCTTGCGCATGCGCCCCGAGACGCAGCGCCTGCCCATCATCATGCTGACGGCGCGCGGCGAGGAGAGCGACCGGGTGCGCGGACTCTCCACCGGCGCCGACGATTACCTGGTGAAGCCGTTCTCGACCCCGGAGTTCATGGCGCGGGTGCGTGCGCTGCTTCGACGGGCCAAACCGGAAGTCCTGTCGAGCGTGCTCAAGGTAGGCGACATCATGCTCGACCGCGAAGCGCACCGTGTCTATCGCAAGAAGAACGAGATCAAGCTCGGCCCGACGGAGTTCCGCCTGCTCGAATTCATGATGCGTCATCCCGGTCGCGTCTTTTCGCGCAGCCAGTTGCTCGACAATGTCTGGGGCGAGACGATCTATATAGACGAGCGCACGGTGGACGTCCATGTCGGCCGGCTGCGCAAGGCGGTCAACAATGGTCGCATGGCCGATGTCATCCGGACCATTCGCGGCGCCGGCTACGCAATCCAGGAAGACTGACAGGTTCAGGCGAAGCCGCCCGGGAGACGCCGCGCCGGCTCTTGCCGTACGCGGCTTGCCATGCATATTATTGCGAGCGCCGAAAAAAATAAAAAGATCCGGGCGCGACCGGGAGGAAACCATGCGCCATCAGAGCCGCGTCGCAGCGGCAATCATCGTTGCCGTGATTGGATGGGCCGCGATTCTGCCGGCCAGCGCCGCGGAACGCCCGGCGCCGGGCAAAATCCTGCGCGACTGGTACTACCTGATGAACGAACTGGTACGACACACGCCGACCTATTCGCCACCTGTAGCTAGCCGCTCCTTCGGCTATCTCGGGATAACCGTGTTCGAGGCCGCGGTTGGCGGATCTGACAGGCTGGTCTCCCTGGTGGGCCAGGTGCGCGGGCTGGAGTCGGTTCCGGCCCGCGAGGCCGGCGCCGACTATGACGAGACGGTCATCGTGAGCGCCGCCATGGCGGACGCGATCCTCTACTATTTCGGAAATACCGGACCGACCGGCCAGCGGGCGATCAAGCGCGCTCAGACGAAATGGCGTGCGCTGGTGGTCGAGGGGGTGCCCGAACCGGTGGTTAAACGCAGCGAAGCCTTCGGCAAGGCAATGGCGGCCAGCATCCACGAATGGTCGAAGGGCGATGGCGGCACGCTCGTCACCAATATGGGATTTCCGGAGACGTGGGACCTGCCGACGGGCGAGGACAAATGGGTGCCGACCAGCGCGGTGCGGCAGCAGCAGCTGCCGCTGCTTCCGGACTGGGGCAACACGCGCACCTTTGCCACGCCCTCCGGCGCGGCCTGTGCGACGCCCGGCAATCCGGCTTACAGCGTCGAACCCGGCTCGCAGTTCTACGAGGAGGCCGTCGAAGTCCTTGAAACTGCAAGGAAGGTAACGCCCGAGCAGGTCGCAATTGCCCGATTCTGGTCCGACGATCCGATGCTTTCGATGACGCCTCCCGGCCACTGGGTGTCAATCGCGCTGCAGGAGGCCGAGCGCTCCAACATGCCGCTCGACGACAATGTCGACCTGCTGGCACGCATGGGCATCGCCATGTCCGACGCCTTCGTCGGCTGCTGGCACGAGAAGTACGTGTACAACCTCATCCGCCCGGTCACCTACATCCGCAGGGTGATCGACCCGACGTGGGAGCCGATCCTGAACACGCCACCCTTCCCGGAGTATCCGAGCGGGCACAGCACGGTGTCGGGTGCCATGGACGCGGTGCTGACCGCGTTCTTCGGCGAGAACCATGCCTTCGAGGACCACACCGGCTCTCCCGACGGACGCAGTCCGCGCAGCTATGCGAGCTTCCACGAGGCGGCCGAGGAAGCCGGCATCTCCCGTCTCTATGGCGGCATCCACTTCCGCTCGGCCATTGTTGACGGATTGGAACAGGGACGCTGCATCGGCGCCTATGCCAATGCACTCAAGACGAGGAGATAGCCATGCGCGCACGTCTCGCCGGCCTGGCCGCGCTGATTGCGACCGTCTCCAGTACAGCAGCCCTTGCGCAGGCGCCGTCGCCAAAGGTGCCGATGTTTGCCGAGGAGACGAAATCCTCGGGCCTTGCGCATGTCTTCGCCGGCGAATGGGAGTTCATGGTCGGAGGCGGGGCAGCAGCCTTCGACTGCAATGGCGATGGCTTGTCCGAACTGGTCCTGGCGGGCGGGGTCAACAAGGCGCAGCTTTTCCGAAATACCAGCGCGAAAGGCGGCGCCCTCAGCTTCGTGGCGCAGGAGAGCGGCCTTGAGCTCGACAATGTGAGCGGCGCCTATCCGCTCGATGTCGACAGCGACGGCGTCACCGACATCGTGCTGCTGCGGGTCGGCGAGAACGTCTTGATGCGGGGTCTGGGCGCGTGCAGGTTCGAGAGAGCCAACGAAGCCTGGGGCTTCGACGGCGGCGATGCCTGGTGGACGTCTCTCGCCGCGACCTGGGAGCGCGGCGAAGAATGGCCAACGATTGCTCTTGGAAGCTACATCGACCGGAAGGAAGAGATCTCGCCCTGGGGCTCATGCACCGACAACTGGCTGCTTCGACCGGCAGCCGACAAGAGCGCGTTCGGCGCGCCGAACGCGCTCAAGCCCAGTTTCTGTCCGCTCTCCATGCTGTTCACCGACTGGAACCGGTCGGGGACGCCGGCACTGCGCGTCTCCAACGACAGGGAATATTATCAGGGCGGACAAGAGCAGCTCTGGCGCATCGACCCGGGCCAGCCGCCCGCCCTCTACACGGAAGAAGAGGGCTGGAAGCCGCTGCGCATCTGGGGGATGGGGATCGCGGCAAGCGATGTCGACGAGGATGGCTATCCGGACTTCTTCCTGACCAGCATGGCCGACAACAAGCTGCAGATGCTGGGGGCACCCGTCGCCGGGGCGGCGCTTCGCCCGGACTACAAGGATGTCGCCTATGCAAGGGGCGTGACCGCGCACCGTCCCTATGTCGGCGACGATTTGCGGCCGAGCACGGCCTGGCATGCGCAGTTCGAGGACGTGAACAATGACGGGCGGGTCGACCTGTTTGTCGCCAAGGGAAATGTCTGGGAGATGCCCGATTTCGCCATGGAGGACCCCAACAACCTGCTGGTGCAGAGCAGCGACGGCAAGTTCGTCGAGGTCGGCGACAAGTCCGGCGTCGCCAGCGTAGCGCAGGGCCGCGGCGGCGCGCTTGCCGACTTCAACCTGGACGGTTTGGTCGACCTGGTGGTCGTCAACCGCAATTCGCCGGCCCAGATCTGGCGCAACGTCACGCCAGGCGCCGGCAGCTGGATCGAGGTGAGGCTCGCGCAGCCCGGCGTCAACCGCGATGCGGTCGGCGCCTGGCTCGAGGTGCGCTGCGGCGACAAGACAATGCGGCGCGAGATTGCCGTGGGCGGCGGCCATGCCGGCGGCCAGCAGGGCTTTTGGCATTTCGGCCTCGGCGACGAAACACGTGCCGAAGTCCGCGTCATATGGCCGGACGGCGAAAGCTCGGCGTGGCAGGCCGTCGCGGCGAATGATCTCTACGTGGCCGAGCGCGGCGAGCCGATCGCGAAATGGACTGGGGGGAAATAGACGTCAGGCCACTCTTCCGGCCGGCGCAGGCGCCGTGGTGCCGACCGCAAAGATTTCCTGGTCGACATAGGTCAGCGCCCGCATGGCACAACCCTGCCTCATGAGCGGCAACTCGTCCGGCACGATGTCGAAGGAGATGGCGTCGGCATGTCGGCCGCTTGCGGTCTGCAAGATCGCCGCACGGATTTCGGGCTCCAGGATGTCGAAGGCAGCTGCGCCCGCCCCGACAAACGCGACAGGCGCAGGATCGATCAGCGCGAAAAGGCTGCCCAATCCGAAGCCCAGAGCTGCTCCAGCCTTGCGGTAGGCTTCACGCTCTGCGCCTTCGCCTGCACGGGCACGCACCGCCAGCGCCTGAATGTCGGCTTCCTCGATTCCGTCCTCGGGCACCGAGTCCTCAGGCTTGCATTGCGCATTGCGCCAGATGGCGTAGTTGCCCGCATAGGCCTCGACACAGCCGCGCCGACCGCAGCGGCAAAGCGCCCCACCGGGCATGTGCGTCATATGGCCGAACTCGCCGCCGGACGATCTTGTGCCGGTGAATAGTTCGCCGTTGAGGACCAGACCCATGCCGATGCCGTGCGAAAGCAGGATGGCGACGAAATCATCGCGATAGCGCGCCGGATCGCGCCAGCGCAATGCCACGGCCATCATGTTGCAATCGTTCTCGATGGTGGCGGGGATCGCGAATTGCCGTTCAAGGGCATCGGCAAAGGCGATGTCGCTGTGTGGCGTTATCGGAGACCAGCGCATGGTCCGGGCTTCGGCATCCGTGGTGCCCTGGATGGCCAGAACGATGCGCAACGGCCGCGCCGTTGTGCCTTGCCCGGCAAGCAATTGCCGGATGATGGCGACCAGTTCGGCGACCAGGTCGGATTTCGACAGGGCGGCAGTGGAGGGCTTGCGCTGCTGCTCGACCACTACATGGCCAGCATAGTCGACAATAGCGGCGGACAGGAAATTGAGCGACAGCACCGCAACGACAATAGTGGCAGCGGCGGGATTCAGGGACAGGGCAACCTGTGGCCGGCCGCGTTTCAGCGATGGCTGTTCGCTGCCTTTTACCTGCTTCAGGTAGCCCTCGGCGATGAGGTCCGACGAAATTGCCGATATGGTGGAGTGACTGAGCCCCGTTGTTGCGGCGATCTCCGTGCGCGAAGGCTGACCGGCGCGGCGCACAGCCGAAATGACCATGGCACGATTGCGGCGGCGCAAGTCGTCGTGACGGATTCCGACCGACATTTTTTGAACGCATCCTCCCTGACGCAGTTGCGGGTTCCATCGTTGCAGCGGGAACCATCTTCGGCGTCTGGCGGGATAGTGCCAGAAGCCATGACCTGAGTCATTCTTTATTTCGAGAGCCGAAAAAATGCGTGCATGCCTGAATCGATGTTGACAGCGATGCCAGCATAGGCCACTCTTTTTTTCGAAGCTCGAAAAAAAGAGCTTCATCCGGGTTGGAGCCAAATTAATTGCGCCCTACGCGGCGCAGGGAGGAAATCATGAAGAAGTTTGTAACCGCCATCCTGGCTGGCGTTGCCATGTCGATGGCCTTGAGCAACGTCGCCGAAGCCGCCGGCAAGACGATCGCCGTATCGTGGAAGACTTTCCAGGAAGAACGCTGGAAGACTGACGAAGCCGCAATCAAGTCTGCCGTCGAAGCTGCCGGCGATACCTATATCGCCACGGACGCCCAGGGCTCGGCCCAGAAGCAGGCCGCCGATATCGAGGGCCTGATCTCGCAGAACGTCGATGTCATTCTCGTTGTTGCCTTCGATTCCGATGCCATCCTGCCGTCGATCAAGAAGATCAATGACGCCGGCATCAAGGCAATTGCCTATGACGTGCAGTTCGAGGATCCAAGCGCGCTCTACATCACCTTCGACAATATCGGCGTGGGTCGCATCATGGCCCAGGAAATCCTCAAGGTTCAGCCGGAAGGCAACTATGCCTTCATCAAGGGCGACAAGGGCGATCCGAACGCCACGTTCCTGTTCCAGGGCATGATGGAAGTGCTGAAGGACTCGCTCGACAGCGGCAAGGTTAAGAATGTCTGCGAGACATTCACCGACGGCTGGAAGCCAGACAATGCACAGCGCAACATGGAGCAGTGCCTGACCTCGACAGACAACAAGGTCGATGCGGTGCTGTCGGAAAATGACGGCATGGCCTCCGGCGTTGTGGCTGCACTTGAAGCACAGGGTCTCGCCGGCACCGTGCCGGTGACCGGCCAGGACGGTGACAAGGCTGCCATCAACCGCGTTGCACTCGGCACCCAGACTGTGTCGGTCTGGAAGAACTCGACCGACCTCGGCAAGGTTGCGGCTGCTGCTGCCATCGCGCTTGCGAATGGCGATGAAGTATCCAGCATCAAGGACGTCGCGAAGTTCAGCGGCGGCAAGAACGGCGTCGAGATGGATTCCATCCTGCTCGCACCGACCCCGATCACCAAAGACAACATCGATGTCGCCATCGATGCTGGCCATATCACGAAGGAAGAAGCCTGCGCTGGCGTCAAGGCCGGCTCGGTTGCTGCCTGCAACTGATAGGCGGATTCACCGGGTGAACCCCGACTGAGTCGAACCGCGCCACTGTCATACAGCGGCGCGGTTCTCTTTCCGCGAATCTTGCATCATAATGAACGGAGCGACCGCGAAACTGGTCGCCAAGCATGTTGACTGGGAGGGGACATGTCCAAGCAAAATGCCGGTGTGCCCGCGGACACGCCCGCGAAGTCGTTTCTCGCGCGCTTTCTCTCGGCCACCGAAATCGACACCCGCATGTTGGGCATGGTGGCGGCGCTCTTTTTCATATGGTGTGCGTTCGATATCTATAGCGGCTTCCAGCGCCAGAATACGGGGCTGTTCGGCGGCGCCTTCCTGACGCCGCGCAACCTTTGGACGCTGCTCGTCCAGACCTCCTCGATCGCCGTCATGACGACCGGCATGGTGCTGATCATCGTCATGCGCCACATTGATCTTTCGGTCGGCTCGATGCTGAGCCTTGTCGCTGTCGCAGGGGCCGTGTTGCAGGTCTTCATCCTCGGGCCGGCTCTCGGCGTCGGCCATCCGGTCATCTGGATCGCAGCCATTGCAGCATGCCTGGTGCTGGGAACGCTGATTGGGGCGCTGAACGGTTTTCTCACCGCCTATGCCCAGATTCCCGCCTTCATCGTGACGCTTGGCGGTCTGATCGCCTATAGCGGCGTGGCATTCCTGCTGGCCAGCGGCGTAACGATCGCGCCGATGGACAAGACGTACAAGATCATCGGCGGCAATGTGCCGGAATCCTGGATCGGGCCGTTCTGGAGCTGGGCGCTTGCGGTTGGCGTGTGCGCCCTGATTGTCCTGGCGGTCGCGCATGGACGCAGCCAGCGAAAGCGCTTCGGCTTCCCGCTGCGGCCCTTCTGGGCGGAAGCAGCACTTGCGGCTATCGGTAGTGCGGCCGTACTTGGCACCACCGCCGTGCTGACCAGCTACCCGTGGCCGTTTGGACTGATCCGGCAATATGCAACCGACAATAATGTCGCGATCCCTGCCGGAATTGAGAACAGGGACGGCGATGCGATCTGCATGGCTGGCGAAAAGATCGTCCGATGCACCGAAGGCCTGATCTACTACACGGGTTATGCCGCGCCGGTGCTGGTCGCCCTGGCGGTCGGCGTGGTGATGTCGTTTATCGCGACCCGGACCAAGTTCGGCCGTTACGTCTATGCGATCGGTGGCAATCCGGAGGCTGCGGAGCTTGCCGGTATCAACACCAAGATGATGACGGTCAAGGTTTTCGCGCTGATGGGCTTCCTCGTCGGCGTATCGTCGGTCATCGCCTCGGCGCGGCTCGATGCCGCAACCAACGCGCTTGGCCAATTGAACGAGCTGTTCGTGATTGCGGCCGCGGTTATCGGTGGCACCTCGCTGGCCGGCGGTATCGGAACGATTTACGGCGCGCTGCTCGGTGCGCTGATGATGCAGTCGATCCAATCCGGCATGGCGCTGCTGAATTTGCCGGCGGCGTTCCAGAATATCGTCGTCGGCACGGTGCTGGTTTTTGCCGTGTTCGTTGACCAGTTCTACCGTCGTCGCGTGAAGTGAGGAGACAGGGATGGCAACTCCACTCGTTGAAATGCGCGATATCTCGATTGCTTTCGGCGGCATCAAGGCCGTCGATCATGCCTCGCTGGAAGTGCATCCCGGCGAGGTGATGGGATTGCTCGGCCACAATGGCGCCGGCAAATCAACGCTCATCAAGATATTGTCGGGTGCCTATCGGCGCGACCAGGGCCAGATCTTCGTCAATGGCGAAGAGGTCGACATCGACAACCCACGCAATGCCAAGGATTATGGGATCGAGACGATCTATCAGACGCTGGCGCTGGCCGACAATGTGGACGCCGCTGCCAATCTGTTTCTCGGGCGCGAGATCATGACAGCCTGGGGCACGCTCGACGATGCTGCGATGGAGGCCAAGGCACGCGAGGTGATGGGCCGGCTTAACCCCAACTTCCGGCGGTTCAAGGAGCCGGTGAAGTCGCTTTCAGGCGGCCAACGGCAATCGGTTGCCATTGCGCGCGCCATTCTGTTTGAAGCGCGGATCCTGATCATGGATGAGCCGACGGCGGCGCTCGGGCCGCAGGAAACGGCGCAGGTTGGCGAGTTGATCAAGCAGCTCAAGGCTGATGGCATCGGTATCTTCCTGATCAGCCACGATATCCACGACGTCTTCGATCTCGCAGACCGCGTCTGCGTGATGAAGAACGGGCAAGTGGTCGG
>JBBSOT010000035.1:0-24971 GCA_038259455.1 Hyphomicrobiales bacterium
AAGCCATTCGCCTGGCGAGGGCAGTGACCGCCTTGCCGCCGTCAGTCGATGGATCGGCCGAGCCGCCGACGAGGTGGAGCGGCAAGTCCTTGCGGACGTTGGAGAAATTGGCATCGGTTGCGCCGGTGAAGATGAAACCAAACAGAACCTCCCAAAGCGATACCGAGGCATCCCAGCCGCAGAACGGGTCGGCGACGTAGCGATCAACGGCAGCGGGATCGCGCGACAGCCAGTCGAAAGCGGTGCGGTTCTCGCCGACCTGCCGGTTCCAGGCCTGGAAGGTCAGTCTTGGCAAGAGCCTGGAAGGCATATCCGAGCCGAGCCGGAATTTTTCCCAGGCAAGAAGGGCCTGGGCCGCGCGGCCCGCAATGCCGGCCGAGAAGTTGGCGTTCCAGATGGCGGCGGCACGAATTCGGTCGGAATGAGCCAGGACGAAATTCAGCGCGATCAGCCCGCCCATGGAGTGACCGAAGACGATCACCGGCAGGCCGGGATGCCGTTTGGCGATGAGGTCGTGGACGGCAGTGACATCGGCGATCACTTTGGCGCCGCCAGCGGAAGCCGCGAAGCGGCCGCGCGGGGCATCAGGCGCCGTGGTGTGGCCATGGCCGCGATGGTCGTGCGCGTAGCTGTGGAAGCCGCGCGCGGCGAAGAAATCGGCGAAACCGGCATAGCGCGCCGCGTGCTCGGCCAAGCCGTGGTTGATCTGGATGACAGCCCGCGGGTTGCCTTGAGCACGGCGCGTGTAAAGGTTGAGTTCAGCGCCCGTCGGCGAGGCGAGGCTCGTCTGGTCGTCGAATGGCATGCAAATTCTCCGGGGGCGACTGTTGGCGATGTGCCGGGGGCCGTCAAGAAGCACGGCTCTGTCAGGCGACCTCAAAAAATCAAGCACTGCGCGGGATCGGCTCTTTTCATGCTTTGCCCCCAGCGGCATAGTGGAGCCATCACAGGTTCAACATGGGTGCAGCGAGTATGGGATACGGGTCAATTGCAGGCGTCACTGGCGCTGTTCTGGCACTTGTCGGGCTTTCGACGTCCTTCGCCCTGGCCGAAGCGACGCAAAAGGACCAGATTGCATTGTTCGCGGCCGCCCAGAAGGACGGGCGCACGGGCGTTGCCCGCAAGACCAAGCCTGTCGATGCGCGACCTGCTTCCGACGGCGAAGTCATCGTCACTGTCATCAAGAGCGAAGGGGTCGAGACAAGATCCAAGCCGGCCTCGACCGGCGATTGGGTCGTGCGCAACCGCTGTCCCGAAACGGGCAACGAGGAATATCTGGTGGCCGCAGCGAAGTTCCCGACGCGTTATGGCGATGCGCAATCCGCACCTGACGCGGCCGGGTATCAGACTTTCGTGCCGAAGGGCACGGAAATGAACTATTTCATCGTCTCGCCGGAGGAAGGCGAATTTACCTTCGCCGCGCCGTGGGGCGAGACCATGGTCGCCAGGCCGGGCGATGCGATCGTGCAATCGCCTTCGGATGTTGCGGACACCTACCGTATCGCGGCGGCCTCGTTCGGCTGCACCTACGAGATCGTCACCCAACCTGCCAAGCCTTGACGGTCACTGCACTGCATCAACGGCGCGGCTAGTCTCGCGCCGCTGACGGGCGCGCCGGTCCCAGCCATGCCCATCGCATCAAGACACGGGCGCTGCCGCCTGTAACCATACCGAGCAGGTAGATCACGACAAACAGGATGGCCAGCGGCAGGGTGATGCTGAAGCTGAGAAAGGCTACTGTCACGCTCTGCAGGTTCTGCAGTGCGAAGATCGCCAATGCGATGGCGAGAATGACGACTACCCCTGTGTGTATCAACTTCATCGGTCCCCCCTGGCTGTGACACTGACGTCGAATGACGGCTAAGATGCGCCAGTTCGCCAAGAGGAACAAGGATCGTCAAGCGCTTCGCAGGCAGTGCCAGCCATATCAATGCAATACGAAACCTGTTAGAAAGCGGGTCTTCTCGATCGATCGGAGTAGCTGCGCACGGACATTTGTCCGTGGGCGCTGCCCGTTCCCCAAAAGGATTGTGCATGATCAAGTTCACACCCAAGCCAGCGGTGCCCGTCAAGCCTGTGCTACCGGATGCGCCAACTGGCAACCGCTTCGAAGACATTCGCAGGGCGGCAGCCGAGAGGCACAAGAAATCCGACACCGACGGAAGCCGTCGTCGCGACCGGCAAACCGCGCAGGACAACCGCCTGATCTGATATCTTCGGTAGGTCACGGCGCCTGCCTGTCAGGAGGCGTCGGGACGCTGGGCTCACCCCCCCGGAGTGCCTTGATCAGGCAGGTGGTGCTCATATATACGGGGTCGTCTATTCGCGCCGGCCAAGTCTTCCTCCGTCCGCCGCCCTTTCAGCATCGTCACAGCCATGCAGCCAATCATTTCCGTCTCGCATTTGTCGAAGGTCTATGAGTCGGGCTTCGAGGCGCTCAAGGACATCAATCTTGAAATCAACAAGGGCGAAATCTTCGCTCTGCTCGGTCCGAACGGAGCAGGCAAGACGACGCTGATCAACGTCATCTGCGGCATCGTCAATCCAGGCTCAGGAACGGTGACGGCTGCCGGCCACGATATCGTCAAGGAGTTTCGCGCGGCGCGGTCCCTTATCGGCCTCGTGCCGCAGGAACTGACCACCGACGCGTTCGAGACTGTGTGGGCTACGGTTTCATTCAGCCGCGGCCTGTTCGGCAAATCGAAGAACCCGGCGCATATCGAGAACATCCTGCGCGAACTGTCGCTGTGGGAGAAGAAGGACTCGAAGATCAACACGCTGTCGGGCGGGATGAAGCGGCGCGTGATGATCGCCAAGGCGCTGAGCCACGAGCCGAGCATCCTGTTCCTCGACGAACCATCGGCTGGCGTTGATGTCGAACTGAGGCGTGACATGTGGGAGGTGGTACGGGGACTGCGCGATTCCGGCGTGACGATCATTTTGACGACACATTATATCGAGGAGGCCGAGGAAATGGCCGACCGGGTCGGCGTCATCCGCAAGGGCGAGATCATCCTTGTCGAGGAAAAGTCCGCGCTGATGCAGAAACTCGGCCGCAAGCAGCTGACGCTGCAATTGCAGCAGTCATTGCAGGCTATTCCGCCTTCGCTCGACAGTTTCGCGCTGGAGCTTGGGGTGGACGGCAATGAGCTTACCTATACCTATGACACGCAAAGTGAGCGCACCGGCATAACGCGGCTGTTCAAGGCGCTTGAGCAGGCAGAAATCAGGTTTCGCGACCTGCAGACGACACAGAGTTCGCTGGAGGAAATCTTCGTGAACCTGGTGAGCACGCGGTCATGAACTTTCACGCGGTCAAAGCGATCTACAAGTTCGAGATGGCACGCACCTGGCGCACGCTTCTGCAAAGCGTGGTGTCGCCGGTGGTGTCGACCTCGCTCTATTTCGTTGTTTTCGGCGCGGCCATCGGCTCGCGCATCAGCGAGGTCGGCGGTGTCAGCTACGGCGCCTATATCGTGCCTGGCCTGATCATGCTTTCGCTTCTGACGCAGAGCATTTCGAACGCCTCGTTTGGCATCTATTTCCCGAAATTCGTCGGCACCATCTACGAACTGTTGTCTGCGCCAGTGTCGTTCATCGAGATCGTCATGGCCTATGTCGGCGCGGCGGCAACGAAATCGACACTGATCGGGCTGATCATCCTGGCACCCGCCGGCCTTTTCGTGCCGCTGGAAATCCAGCATCCGGTGTGGATGGTGCTGTTCCTGCTTCTGACCGCCGTGACGTTTTCCCTGTTTGGCTTCATCATCGGCATCTGGGCGAACAATTTCGAAAAGCTTCAGCTTATCCCGCTGCTCATCGTGACACCGCTGACCTTTCTGGGCGGCAGTTTCTACTCCATCGACATGCTGCCGCCGTTCTGGCGCTCGGTGACCCTGTTCAATCCGGTGCTCTATCTGGTCAGCGGCTTTCGCTGGAGCTTTTATGGCGTTTCCGACGTCAATGTCGCTGTCAGCCTTGGGATGACGCTGGGTTTCCTGGCGGTCTGCCTTGCCGTCGTGTGGTGGATATTCAAGACCGGATGGCGGCTGAAGGCTTAGCTCGAGGTTTGGTCGCTTCAGCATGTATGTCCTGAAGCCCGGCATCAAGAAGGACCCGCAACGGCGCTGGGCACTGCCCGACCGCATCTTCTTTGGCCATGGCGCGTGCCCGATCCTTGCAGGCGCCTATCTCGCGCGGCCGCCGCTTGCCGGGTTTCATGCCGAGCGGCTCATTCCGGCCGGCGATCTTCCCGGCAACCACATTTATGTGACCAATGGCGTGCTGGCCTTCGACTATCATGGCTATAGCCTGCGCGAACGGATGCTGGCGCACCACACCAGAGGCTGGTCGGGCAAGCACGCAGGCTGGGACTGCACGATAGACGTGGTCGATTTCGATTTGCTCGACGCCGGCGCACTCAACGAGAGAAAGATGCTGGGGCCGGACCAGTATCTGCATGATCCTGTGGCGCGGGCGCATCGGTTTATTGAGCGTATCGATCACGCGGAAGCTTCAGACAAGGCGATGCGTCGCCTGACGCCACTTTCGGGCCTGGAATAGCGCGAAATCGGGCGCGTGTGCTGGGCGTTTGGGCAAAAGCATTTGCCGTTTGGCGCGCCTTCGCATACATAGCGGCCAACTCCCATTACTGTTTTTGAAGGATACAGCGCGCGTGGCACGCCAGTTCATCTATCACATGGCCGGACTGAACAAGTCCTACGGCACCAAGAAGATTCTCGAAAACCTGCACCTGTCGTTCTACCCGGACGCCAAGATCGGCATTCTCGGCCCGAACGGCGCCGGCAAATCGACAGTGCTGAAGATCATGGCCGGTCTCGACAAGGAATGGTCGGGCGAGGCGTGGCTCGCCGAGGGCGCTACCGTCGGCTATCTGGCGCAGGAACCCGAACTCGATCCGGCGCTCGACGTGTTCGGCAATGTCATGGAAGGCGTCATCAAGAAGACCGCCATCATCGAGCGCTACAACGAGCTGATGATGAACTATTCCGACGAGACGGCCGACGAGGCGAGCAAGCTTCAGGACGACATGGACCGGCTGAACCTGTGGGACCTCGAGCAGCAGGTCGAGATGGCCATGGAAGCGCTGGCCTGTCCTCCCAAGGAAGCCGACGTGACCAGCCTTTCGGGCGGCGAACGCCGCCGCGTGGCGCTGTGCAAGCTGCTTTTGTCGGAACCCGACCTCCTGCTGCTCGACGAGCCGACCAACCATCTCGACGCCGAGACCACGGCGTGGCTGGAAAAGCACCTGCGCGCCTACAAGGGCGCGGTGATGATCATCACCCATGACCGCTACTTCCTCGACAATGTGACCGGCTGGATCCTCGAACTCGACCGCGGCCGGGGTATTCCCTACGAGGGCAACTACACCGCCTACCTGGAAGCCAAGGCCAAGCGCCTGAAGCAGGAAGGCCGCGAGGACGATTCGCGCCAGCGCGCCATTTCGCGCGAGCGCGAATGGATCGCATCGAGCCCCAAGGCGCGCCAGACCAAGTCCAAGGCGCGTATCCAGGCCTTCCAGGACCTGCTGGACGCTGCCGACAAGCGGCGCCCGAGCGATAGCCAGATCGTCATTCCGCATGGCGAGCGGCTCGGAAATGTCGTCATCGAGGTCGCTGGGCTGAAGAAGGGTTATGGCGACCGGATGCTGATCGAGGACCTGGAATTCAAGCTGCCTCCGGGCGGCATTGTCGGCGTCATCGGCCCTAACGGCGCCGGTAAGACGACGATGTTCCGGATGATCACCGGCCAGGAAAAGCCAGATGACGGTACGATCCGTGTCGGCGAAACGGTGAAGCTCGGCTACGTCGACCAGAGCCGCGACGCGCTCGACCCAACCAAGACCGTGTGGGAAGAGATTTCGGGCGGCGCCGAAGTGGTTAAGCTCGGCAAGCACGAGGCGAACACGCGCGCTTATTGCTCGTCGTTCAACTTCCGTGGCGGCGACCAGCAGCAGAAGGTCGGCAATTTGTCAGGCGGCCAGCGCAACCGGGTGCATTTGGCCAAGATGCTGAAGACCGGCGGCAATGTGCTGCTGCTCGACGAACCGACCAATGATCTCGACACCGAAACGCTGGCGGCTCTGGAAGACGCGCTAGAGAATTTCGGCGGTTGCGCGGTTATCATCTCGCATGATCGCATGTTCCTCGACCGTCTTGCGACGCACATCCTGGCCTTCGAGGGCGACAGCCATGTCGAATGGTTCGAGGGCAATTTCGAAGATTACGAGCAGGACAAGATCAGGCGTTTGGGTCCCGATGCGGTCAACCCGCACAGGATGACGTACAAGCGGTTGACGCGGTAGCGACCGACCACGAAACCTGCATCAACGGGATGCAGGTTTCGGTGGCCCCTCACTGCACCCGGCAGCAGAACGGGAAGAACGGGCCGCTGAGGCCGGGCGCGCCGGTCGGGGTAAAAGTGAAGTCGTGAATATTGTCGCCTTCGTCCGTGCAGCCGGCGGGCGTGGCGGCGATCGAACCGGTCACCGGATGGCTGGTTTGGAAGGTCCACGGGTCCTGTGAAGAAAAGGTGACCGTGCCGGGTGTCGTCTGGATGCCGCTGCCGGAAAAGGCGTCGATGAAGGCCGAACTCATGGTCGAGCCGTTGCAGGTCAATTCGATCGCCCAGTTGGGCTCGAAGCCGGAGCAGATCAATTTCTGGCCAGTGACGACCAGCCCGTCGCATGAATAGTCCGCGGCTTTGGCGCTGGTGGCAAAAATCAGAAGCGTGGCGATAGCGGGGGCGATCTTCTGTAAAGGCAGGCGCATGGCGAAATCCTCCTTCGCACGATGCTCCCCATCCGCATCAATAGTACTTCCCTGGATGAGGGCGGTAAAGATGTTACTGGCATTTGCGGCGTAACCCTACGCAACGTAGACTGAAGTGGAAATACAGTTCCGGACCGGCCGTGAGTCGCACCGACAGGGCAAACAGGTCTCGGAAGGAACAGGCAGGGCATGAAGCGTGTCATCATCAGCGGCATCGGCGCTGAAATTCCGGAAGCCTCCATCAGCAACGACGAACTGGTCGCCAGTTTCAACCTGTGGGTGGACAGCGAGAATCCCGGTCGTGCCGAACGGGGCCTCGAGCCGCTCGCCAAGTCCGATGTCGATTTCATCGTCTATGCTTCAGGCGTCAAAAACCGACATGTCATCGAGCGCGAAGGCATTCTCGACCCGACGCGCATGGCGCCACGCATTCCGCTGCGCGACGACGAAGACGTGTCGGTGGAGGCCGAGTTTGGCCTGAAGTCTGCGCGCAAGGCGCTCGTTCAAGCCGGGCTTGAAGGTGCCGACATCGACATGGTGATTTGTGCTGCATCGCACCAGCAGCGTCCCTATCCGGCGCTGGCCATCGAGATCCAGAAGGAACTGGGAGCCGGCGGAGCGGCCTTCGACATGAGCCTCGGCTGCTCGTCGGCGGGAGCGGCGCTGCACGTCGCGTTCAGCCTGGTGCGCAGCGGTGCACACAGGCGGGTGCTGATCGTGACGCCCGAGATCATTACCGGCCATTTGAATTTTCGCGACCGGCAGACACATTTCATCTTTGGCGATGCCTCGGCATCGATGGTTGTCGAGGCGCTGGAGGAGGGCGAGACACGACCCGGCAAGCTCGAGGTGATCGACACGCGCAGCTGGACTCAGTTCTCCAACAACATCCGTACCAATTTCGGTTTCCTGCTGCGTGCCGGCCAGGAAAACACCTCCGTCATCGAAATGGAGGGCAACATGATCAAGCAGGTCGGCAACAAGGTCTTCAAGGAAGTCACCGTGGCCGGCCACCGCTTCATTGTCGAGTTCCTGGCCGAGCATGGTCACGTGCCGGACGGCATCAGGCGCTTCTGGCTGCATCAGGCCAATGCGCGGATGAATGCGATGATCCTGAAGCTGGCCTTCGGCCACGAGGTCGGGCATGACCGCGCGCCCATGGTGCTGGAACGGCTGGGCAACACGGCTGCTGCCGGCGCCATCGTCGCGCTGTCTGAAAACCATGCCGACATGAAGGCGGGCGACCTTGGGCTGATTTGCGCCTTCGGCGCCGGTTATTCGATCGGCGCGGCACTGGTCAGGATGAGCTAGGGTCAGGACCCGGCAATCCTGCGCTGGCATGACGGAAAGATCATTTTCCAGTCTGGACATTTTGCGCGTCGGCGGCATTTTCGCTTGAACGATTGAGGAAGTCACATGCCAGATCAGCAGCTGCGGCTTGATGGCGAACCGGAAATCCTGCCCGCCCGGAAGATTTCGGCGAAGGTCGCCGGCGTCTTTGCCGCGTTCGAAGGACGGTTCGAAACCCGGCCGGTCGAGGAACTGGTGCTGAATTTCGACGGCATCGCGGGCGATTTCCATGCCGGTCCGACACGCCGGTCCGGCAGTCGCGAGCCCTGGTACAAGCGCGGCACGGTGATGCGCAACGAGCGGCAGCTGTCGATCGTAGCGCCCGACGAATTGTCGGTCATCGCCGGACGCATGGGTTTGGCGCATATAAAGCCGGAATGGCTGGGTGCCAATCTGCTGCTCGACGGCATCCCGCATCTGTCGATGCTGCCTGCCGGGACGCTGCTGTTTTTCAAGGGCGGCGTGACGGTCAAGATCGATGCGCAGAACGCGCCTTGTCGGGATGCCGGGCGGGCAATCGCCGAGGGCGCCGAGATGGAAGACCGGCAAGCCGGTTCGCTGCTGTTCCCGAAGGTCGCCAAAAGGTTGCGCGGGCTGGTGGCCTGGGTCGAGAGGCCCGGCACGATTGTGGACGGCGAGGCGATTTCGGTGCGCGTGCCGGAGCAGTGGATCTATCGCCCTGAGGGCTGATTGCCGGTCCGGAATCAGGTGTCCTCGTCGTCGGGGTCCAGCAATCTTGTCGCGCGCCAGCCGGTCAGCACCGCATTGGTGCTGTCGATGACGAAGAACCGCGCCGAGTCACGGTCATAGCCCTCGGCGAGCAGTTTTTCATAGTCGGTATGCTGGTGACGGATATGCGCAACGGTGGCGAGCCAGACGGCGATAGCCGGCGGCAATTTCTTCATATGTTTGGCGCCCGCGTCGGCGCGGATTGCCTCTATATCGCTGAAAGGCGCCATCGGCAGCAGCGCCGTCAACGCCTTGGCAATGGCGCGGCGGCGCCCGGTCGGCTTGCTCACGGGGCGCTGGTCCGGCGCGGCGGAACAGCATCGGGAAACGCGTCGATCGAGGCGAAGTAGGGCTTGATATCGAGCACCGGCGTTCCATCCAGAACATCGATTGCATCAAGTGTGATCAGCCCGGTGGCGACATCGACGGCCAGCGAGCGCACCACATGCAGGCCGATCGGGTTCGGACGGGCAGGCGAGCGCAATGCGAAAACGCCTTTCGGTTCAGTCGCGTGGCGCGGTTTCTGGACAATCAGATTCCGCGGCGAGAAATTGAGCCAACTCAACACGACGAGATGGCTTGTGCCGGCCAATCCTGTCAGCCCCGGCCGATAGGGAGAGTCCAGTTCGATGGTCGCCTGCATGCCGGTTGCGCGTGCAGCCACCATGTTTTTGGGACAATCCTCGCGCTTCAGCCATGCCGAGCGGATCTTGCCGATGAAGACAACGCCGCCGCCGTGGGGCAGGTCGGCCGGGTCTTCTGCCAGCCGCACTTCACCGTCGCGCTCGTCGAACATAGGCTGGTCCTTCTATCCGCGCGTCATTTTCTTGCCTGGCCGCGACATCGTCTGTTGCCACAGATGCGAAATCGACATAAACATATCTTTATATCTCAATCGAAGAGTTTGCAAGATGACCGTGACACTGGACAGACTGGTCGAGACGCTGAAGGCGGCGGCCGAATCGAGCCGCCTGCGCATATTGGCATTGCTGTCGCGCGGCGACCTCACTGTTTCGGACCTGACCGACATATTGAACCAGTCGCAGCCGCGTGTTTCGCGCCATCTGAAATTGCTGCTCGATGCCGGGCTCATCGGCCGCTATCAGGAGGGCTCATGGGCGTTCTTTCGGTTGGCCGATGCCGACGCGGCGCGCGATTTTGTGCTCGGGCTTGTCGGCCGGGTCCATGACGGTGACCCGCAGATCGAGCGCGATCTGGAAAGGCTGGCAGCCGTCAAGCGGCGCCGGCAGGAACGGGCGATCGGCTATTTCAGCGCCAATGCGGCGAGCTGGGATGAAATTCGCGCCCTGCATGTGCCTGATCGAGCGGTTGAGGCGGCGCTGGTCAAGCTGGTCGGCAAGCGGCCGTTCCAGACGATGCTCGATCTCGGTACGGGCACTGGCCGACTGCTTGAGATTTTTGCGCCGCTTTACAGGCGTGGCATCGGAATCGACATGTCGCGCGAGATGCTTGCCGTGGCGCGCGCCAATCTCGACAATGCCGGTATCGGCAATGCTCAGGTGCGGCAGGGCGATATCTATGCGCCGCCGGTCGAACGCGATGCTTTCGATCTCGTAACGATGCATCAGGTGCTGCACTATCTCGACGACCCGGCGCTGGCCATCCGCGAGGCCGCGCGGATGCTGAGACCTGCCGGCCGGCTGGTGATCGTGGATTTCGCACCGCATGCGCTGGAGTTTCTGCGCGATGAACACGCGCATCTGAGACTTGGCTTCTCAGACCGGCAGATTGCCGACTGGCTCTCAGAGGCGGGTCTCGACCTTGAGGACAGCCAGGAATTCGAACCGCGCGGTGCGGGCGAGGGACGCCTCACCGTCAAGCTGTGGCTTGGCCGCGACCGGCGCCAATTGATGGCCGACCCCACGCGAACCGGCGAAAGAGAAACCGCATGATCAATCAACCCCGATTTTCCCGCCGTCCGGACATCGGTGACAAGGTACGCGTGTCGTTCGAGTTCTTTCCGCCCAAGAGCGACGAGATGGAGAAGCGGCTGTGGGATGCGGTGAAGCGGCTTGAGCCGCTGGCGCCCGAGTTCGTCTCGGTCACCTATGGTGCGGGCGGATCGACGCGTGAACGCACCGCGCGGACTGTCTCGCGCATTCTCAGGGAATCGCAATTGATGGCGACGGCGCACCTGACATGCGTCGATGCCTCGCGCGCCGAGATCGACAAGGTGATCGCCGAATTTTCCGACATGGGCGTACAGCGCTTCGTGGCGCTGCGCGGCGACCCGGCCGAGGGCGCAGGCACCAGCTACACACCGCATAGCGACGGCTACGCCAACGCGGCGGAACTGGTGACGGCGCTGAAGGGCTCCGGCGACTTCGACATCTCTGTCGCGGCCTATCCGGAAAAGCATCCCGAGAGCCCGGATTTCGCGACCGATATCGAGATGTTGAAGCGCAAGGTCGATAATGGTGCGACCCGGGCGATCACCCAGTTCTTCTTCGATAACGAACTTTATGAGCGCTATGTCGAGCGGGTGCGGCGCGCCGGCATCTACATTCCGATCGTGCCGGGTGTCCTTCCGGTTCATAATTTCACGCAAGTGGCAAACTTTTCGGCGCGCTGCGGCGCGCATGTGCCGGCCTGGCTGGCCGAGCGCTTCGAAGGGCTGCAGGATGATCCACTGACCCACGCGCTGGTTGCATCGGCTGTTGCCGCCGAGCAGGTGCTGGACCTGATCGAGCGGGGCGTCAGCGACTTCCATTTCTACACGATGAATCGCGCGGATCTGGTGTTCGCCATCTGCCACATGATCGGAATCAGGCCACCGGCCGAGAAGGCCGCGCCTGCCGCTGCCTGAAGCATTGCCTTGGTGGACGTCAAGGAAAAGGCCGGGCGAAATGCCCGGCCTTTTCGATTTCCTCACCTTTTCAGGTGGTTCCAAGCTTCCTGGCCAGCGCGGCCGTTACGGAAGAACTCCCATTATGAGGGCGCCGATAAAAGCAAACGCAGCGCAAATCATTAGTGCATTGACTGGCCGTGTAAGTCCCATACTTAGCCTCCTCTTTAAAGAGCCATGACCAGAGTCTAGGGGAGTTCAGGTAACAGGCAAGCGGAAAATTTGCTGCATTGCGACAGGATTGTGAAAAAATGCGGTCGCAAAACAGTCTAAGCCCAAGCATTTCCTGATGAAACAAAGCATCGTGCGACTGTGGAAAAACTTTTGCCTGAAGCGGAGAGAACAATCGATGTGATGGCTGGCGGTCGGGTGGCGTTACGTTGGCTCTTCTACGCATCAACCCGGCTGTCCGCGATCAATGATTCGAGCCAGGAAGCGGCCGACAAGGCCATCCGATCTCGGCCGAACCGCGCAAGCACCTGAACACCGACGGGCATGCCAGCGGCATTGGCGATGCCCGGCACGCTGACACAAGGGTTGCCGGTCAGCGTCCAGAGCTTGTTGAACACGGGCGATCCGGTCGATGCCAGTCCCTTGGGTGCTGCACCAGTCACCGAAGGTGTCAGGATCACGTCGACTGCTTGGAAGAGATCGCTGGTGGCGTGTCTGGCGCGCCGCGCAACGCTGCGTGCCGTGTCATAGGCCTGCGGCGTAATGGCCAGCCCCTGTTCGAGCGTGGTGCGCAGGATTTCGCTCATCGCGGCACGGTAATTGTCGTATTCGAAGCCGAGTGCGAGCCCGGCCTCGAAATTCTGGATGGTCGCATGCGCGTCGCGTGCTGAGGCCAGTTCCGAGGGTTCGTCAATCTCGACCACAGTGGCGCCCGCCGCTGCCGCGCGTTCGCCAGCAAGGGCAAGTGCGGCACGTGTGTCGGAGTCCGCTTCTTCCCAGATCGACGTCTTGTACAATCCGATCCGCAGTGTCTTCGGGTCCACCGGCTCGACGCCGAGCGCCCGTCCGGTCAACCGCGAAACGAAGGCGGCAACATCAACAACTCCTGACGCGAAGAAACCAGCCGTGTCGAGCGACCAGGAAAAGGTCTTCACGCCGACCATGGGCACCAGCCGGAAGCTTGGCTTGTAGCCGGCGACGCCGCAATAGGCAGCCGGGCGGATGACCGAGCCACCCGTCTGCGTGCCGATGGCGACCGGCACCATGCCGGCAGCGACGGCCGCCGCCGAACCGGATGACGAGCCACCTGGCGTGTGGGCCCTGTTGTGCGGATTGCGTGTGCCGGCAGGGTGCAGGAAGGCGAACTCGGTGGCTACCGTCTTGCCGGCGACGACTGCTCCCTGGCGGCGCAGCATGGCGACCATTGCCGCGTCGGCCGCCGGATGGTGGCCGGCATAGATGGGCGAGCCGAAAGCGGTCGGCATGTCATGTGTGTCGATGATGTCCTTGATGCCGACGGCGATGCCGGCGAGTGGCCCGCTGGCCGAGGCAGCAGCGCCCTGGGCAGTCGGTTGGTCCGCCACGGTAACGAAGGCACCAATGGAGCCATCGTTGGCAGCAATCGCGTCGAAGCTTGCCGCGACGGCGTCCTGCGGCGTGATATCGCCATGCTCGATGGCATTCAGGATGGATGATACAGACTGCATGCGGGTTCTCGTCGTTTTCAAGGTCAGCTATCGCCGTTTGAACAGGCTTCCGTCAATCGTCACGAGGCCAAGAGCGATCAGCACCATGCCGGCCATCTCGAAGAGTTCAAGGCGTTCGCCAAGAAACAGGAAGCCAAGCAGCAGCGCGCTGACCGGCACGATGAGGGTGACCAACGAGGCGTTGGTCGCGCCGGCCGAGCCGATCAGCCGGAAGTAGAGGATGTAGGCGAAAGCGGTGGAGACGAGTGCCAGTGCAAAGACCGCCGCCCAGACCGGCAGGCTCGCCGAAAACAGGCCGGTTGGGCCCGACCAGATGAGCACGATCGGGATCATCACGATGGTGGATGCGGTAAGCTGCCCGGTCGCGACAAGCGTTGGCTGCACCCCCTTGAAGCGTCGGGCGAAGATGACGGCAAAGCCATAGGAAAGTGCTGCCGCGATCAGCGCGAATTTTGGCCAGACAGGACCTCCAAGTCCGGCAAGAACGCCGGGACCGACCATCACTGCGGTCCCCAGAATGCCAAGGGTGATTCCCAGCAGCTTGTTTCGGGAGAACTTCTCGTCGGCAGTGACGGCGTTGGCGATGAGGATTGTCCAGAAGGGTGTTGTAGCGTTGAGAACCGAGGCAAGTCCCGCGCCCATGGCCGTCTGGCCGGCGAAGATCAACGAAAAAGGGATGACATTGTTGAGAATGGCCATCACGAAGAAGCTGCCGGCCAAGGGCAACACACGCGCGAAAGAAATGCCGCGCAGGGCGAGATAAACATGCAAGGCAATCGCGGCTATCGAAACGCGGAAGAGCACCAACGTCAGCGGGTGGATCTCCGCCACGGCGATGCGTGCGAAGAAGAACGACCCGCCCCAGATCGCGCCGAGCAACAGCAGTTGCGCCCAGTTGGCCAGCGACATGGAAGGCTCGACGGGCGTTTCGGTCGCGAGGACGGTCATGGTCTGGGCTCCGGCGAAAGATTGATGTCCTGACTAGTCGCTGGGCGAAGCCGCAACCACCCGTTTTGTGCGAGTACCTAACCTGGTTCGCCATGATGTAGGCACACGGAGCGCAAGGAAGCGATTTCAAAGCGCGGCGGCTTGCGTTAGAGAACGGGGGCCATCCGAGGAGCGTCCATGCAACGATTCGAGAATGCCCGGGAGGCCGCGCTTGCGCTTCGGCCGGACGATTCTGTCTATTGCTTCCACCCCGAAGTGTTGAAGGCTGATGCCCGGCAGTTCATGTCGATGTTTCCGGGCAAGACCGCCTATGCGGTGAAGACCAATGGCGAGCCGATGGTTCTGGAGGCCCTGGTAGAAGCCGGGGTGACTGCCTTCGACGTTGCCTCGCCGGGTGAGTTTGCCGCGGTACGGGCCGTCTCATCGGATGCCGAGATGCTCTACATGCACCCGGTCAAGGCGCAGTCGGACATCAAGCTGGCGCTGGAGAAATACGGCATCCGCGTGATCGCGGTCGACCATGAGGACGAGATCACCAAGGTGACGCGCGTTGTGCGGGCGCTCGACATAGATCCCGGCTCAATGACAGTGTTCGTACGCGTGCAGACCAAGGGGGCGGCCGCCTACGAACTGTCGAAGAAATTTGGCGCCGGGCCGGCGCATGCGGTGGAGCTTTGCCAGCGTCTGAAGAAGATCGGCTACAAGGTCGGCCTGTGCTTTCACGTCGGCAGCCAGATTGAGGACCCCGACACCTATGAGCGGGCGCTGGCTTCGGTCGACTGGGTGCGCAACCGAATCGGTTTCGACTTGGCCGAACTCGACGTCGGCGGCGGCTTTCCGGCCGAATACGGGCGCGACCCGAACAGCAAGAAACCCGAAATGCCGTCGATCGGCCAGATCATGTCGCGGTTGCGCGGCGATATCGAGGAGTACCAGTTCGCCGACATGCCGCTGGTCGCCGAACCCGGCCGGGTGATCGTCGCGCGGGCCTTTTCGCTGATCGTGCGGGTGCTGCTGCGCAAGGGCAAGCGGCTCTACATCAACGACGGCATATGGGCGTCGCTGTCGGATTCCTGGGTCGGCAAGATAACGCTCCCGGCGCGCTTTATTCCCGATCCGGCGATCCGCTCGCGCAACGGCAGCGAGAAGAACATCGTGCCGTTCAAGGTGTGCGGCGCGACCTGCGATTCCGTCGATATCCTGTCCAGACCGTTCTGGCTGCCCGAGACTGTGGACACAGGCGACTGGATCGAGATCGGACATATCGGCGCCTATTCGCTGTCGCTGAGGACGCGCTTCAACGGATTCTATCCCAATACCTTCATTGAGGTAACGACGCCGTTTGACGAAGGTGACGCGCCGCAGGGTTTTGCCAGCCTGGAGACGATGGCGGATTGAGTTCTGTGTCGGATCACGTCGCTTGGACAAGCGGCGTCCCGCGTCCAGGTCTTATGATCGCATAGCGTCGCGCTGGGCTCGACGTCCTATTCCATATGAGAGCGTTGTACCGAGGGAAGACGGTAGATATCCAAAAGTGGAGCCAAGCATGCGGATCAAGTTGTGTTGTGCTGTCGTCGCGGGCATCGGCCTTTGCCAAGGTGCGCTTGCGGCCGACAATTGCTCTGAGGCCCAGGACCAGGCAAGCATGAACGAGTGTGCCGCACAGGAGTTGAAGGCGGCGGACACGCAATTGAATGCCCAATACAAAGAGATCGAAGGCCTGCTGGTCGACCCGGACACGAGAAAGATGTTCGTCAAATCCCAGCGTGCCTGGATCGCATTTCGCGACGCCGAGTGCGAGTTTCAAACCTCTGGCGTCAGCGGCGGAAGCATCTACCCGACAATCTACGCGCAGTGCATGACAGCGCTTACGAATGCGCGACTGGTCAACTTCAAACTCTACCTGACCTGCGAGGAGGGCGACATGAGTTGCCCTGTGCCGCCAAAAGGAAACTGACCTTGGCAGGCCTGCCCACTGCCTCGATGTCTGTCTGACGAGCACCGGTCGTCGTCAACGGTCGCCTGCCGCTCCCGCAAGACGCGCATGGACCCTTGCCCTTGTTCGACCGGAACGAAGATGAAGCGTGAGAGTTGGCCACACAGTGTCGTCCAGGCACTGCGGACTGAGCGTTGCACTCAGGGAAATACGTGCTGCTGCCTGGGAATCAGAACGAATTGCAAGAGGCATCAGTGGACCATTCAATGATCTTCGACGACTGGCACGGGGTGCTCAGGATTATTGTCACCGGCGTGCTGGCCTACATCCTGTTGATCGTCATGCTGAGGGTGTCAGGCAAGAGAACCCTGAGCAAGTTCAATGCGTTCGACTTCATCGTCACCATTTCGATAGGTTCGATGCTGTCGTCGATCATCGTCACCAAATCGATCCCGCTGGTCGATGGCCTCGCTGGGCTGGCAGTGCTTATCAGTCTTCAGTATGTCATCACCTGGCTGTCCATTCGCTCAGAGCGGTTCCAGGACCTGATCAAGAGCAAGCCGACGCTGCTGGTGCACCGGGGTGTCTTTCGCGAACAGGCGATGAGGACCGAAAGGGTGACCCGCGAGGAAGTCGAGACGGCGCTACGCGGCAGCGGCAAATCCGAGTTGACACCGGATCTCTCCGTCATCCTCGAGACCGATGGATCACTGAACGTATTTCAGGCGACTTCGTAGAAGCTATTGCCGGCGTAAGGATGGACCCCTTGTCGGCGGGCGGATTTGCCGACACACTCCATGCTTGGGAATGAGGATATACGAATGAGAATTGCGATTGCTTTGGCTGCCCTGGCGGTGACGTGCGGATCCGCTCTGGCAGGGGATATCACGGTGATCAACGAGAAGGCAGCCTTCCCTGAAGGCCCTGCCTTCATCGACGGCAAGCTTCACTATGTGGAGTATGGCGGCAACACGATCATGGTCTGGGACGGCAAGACCAACACCAAGCTCTGGCAGCAGGATGGATGTGGTCCCTCGGCGGTGCTGCCGCTCGGCGACGACCTTGCGGTCACCTGCTACGACAGTGGCACGATTGCCCGCGTATCCAAGGACGGCGAGACGATCGTCAACTACGACAAGGCCGAGGATGGTGGGGCCCTGCAGGGACCGAACGACATTACTTCAGATGGCAAGGGTGGCGTTTACTTCACGGCTTCCGGACCGTGGGAATCCGGCCCGATTGTCGGCAAGGTATTTCATCTCGCCCCGGAGGGCGTCATCAAGGAACTGGCCAACGATTTGCACTACGCCAACGGCATCGCGCTGTCTGGCGATGGCAAGCGGCTGCTTGTAAACGAATCGGAGGCGGGCAGGGTAATTTCCTTCGCCGTGGCGGACGACGGAACACTATCGGACCGGCGGCTTTTCGTGCGTGTCGGCGTCGTGGATGAACAATCCGGCATCGGCGCCTATCCGGACGGCATCAAGCTCGGACCGGATGGCAATTTCTACATCGGCCAGTATTCGAAGGGCCGCATCGTGGTGGTCGATGCCGACGGTAAATTTGTCAAGGCGATCGAAGTGCCTTCAACGACTGCACCGAACCTCGCCTTTGCGCCGGACGGCGAGTCGCTGTTCGTGATGAGCGTCGACGACACGAACAACGCCCCTTACTGGGGCAAGGTCTACGAGGTGATGATCGAGTGACCGACCGGCGCCTCGCCTACAGGTTAGCCAGCAGAGCAGGCGTCGGCCAGCCGTCGACCGGCAGGCCGAGACGGGCCTGTTCCTGACGGACCGCCTCGCGCGTGTTGGTGCCGAGAATACCGTCGATCCCGCCGACATCGTGACCGCGGTCAACCAGCTTTTGCTGCAATAGCTTCATGCTTTCGCCGACAAGACCTTCCTCGGGATTGCGCCGGTCGAATTGCGGATCACCGGCCAGCCTTGCAGCAAGATGGGCCGCCGTCAGCGTGTAGATGAACGACTGGTTCCACTGCAGGTAGATATCGTAGTTGTCATAGGTCAGGAAGGCTGGTCCCTTGTGGCCCATCGGCAGGACGAGACCGGCCTGCCGGCCATTGTCCTCGAGCGGCGAGCCGTCGCGGTTGGTGACGCCCCATTGCGCCCATTGCGAAAGCGGCAGCTTGTTGGTGCGGCCCGTCTGATCCCAGGGCAGTTCGTCCGGGATTGTGACTTCCTGCATCCAGGGCTCGCCGCGCTTCCAGCCACGATGCTCGATCTTGTTGGCGGTGGTCATGATGACATCAGGCGCGCTGCCGCGAAGATCGACCTTGCCGTCGCCATCGCCGTCGATGCCGCGCAGCAGATAGTCGGTCGGCAGGATCTGGGTCTGGCCGATTTCGCCGGCCCAGGCGCCCTTGGTGTCAGCCGGAAGCACGCCCGTGTCGATCAGTGTCAGCAGCGGCACGATCTGCGGGCGGAAGAGTTCCGGGCGACGGCAGTCATGGGCGAGGGTGGTCACGGCGTTGAGCGTCAGAAAATCGCCCTGCACGGCGCCAAAATCGGTTTCAAGCGCCCAAAAGGCGGCGATGACCGGTCCCGGCACGCCGTATTCCTGCTCGGCGCGGGCGAACACGCTGCCATATTTCTGCAGGTTGGCAACCCCGTTCTTCAGCCGGTAGTCGTTGATCATGCGGCTGGAAAACTCCGCGAATGTCTGTGTGAAGACGCCCTGGGCGCGGTCGCGGTCAAGAACCCTCTGGTCGAGTGAGGCTCCGGCGAGTGCGTCCAACCCGTTGGCGCCGACACCGGCGGCGATGGCTTCGGCCTTGACGTCTTCACGCCACGCACTGAAATCGCCACCGCATTCCTGCGCCATGACGGCAGCGGGCGATGCGAACAAGAGCAGTGCCGCAAGCGTTCCAAGTGGCAGTCTCATGGCCGTGCTCCTTGATGGTGGGCTCTGTCGGGATGGGCGGAGGGCAAAACGATCCTAAGCGGCGTTTGCCTTCAGCCATTTTTTCCACGCCCTCATATCTCCGTTGAAGACATTGATGTCGGCGTCGCCCCTGATGCCGGGAATGACGCCCGTCCCGGTGTATTGCCAGAAGGTGAAGGGATGGTCTCCATACTTCGACGTCGGATGGCCGGCGACTGAGCGCAGCCAATAGGGATAGCCGTGAAAGCCTGACAGGCCGTTGTCGTCGAAAAAGTCGATCGACGTGTAGATGATCGGCTTCTTGCCGTAATGCCTTTCGACGATCTGCAAGAAGGTGCGCATTTCACTGCGCACGGTCGCCGCATCGGGTCTGAGCTTGCAGGTTGGCGACAGGTGGTTCCACTCCATGTCGAGAACAGGGGGGAGCGCGCCCTTCTCCTTCGGCACGTTGTCGATGAACCATCGCGCCTGTTCGGCAGCCGGCCGGCAGAAATAATAGAAGTGGTAGGCAGCGCGCGGCACGCCCGCCGCCTTTGCCTTATGCCAATTCTCCTTGAAAAAGTCGTCGACCCGGTCGCCGCCCTCAGTCGCCTTGATAAAAGCGAATGAAACCCCGCTGGCCTTGGCTTTGTGCCAGTCCACCGATTTCTGGTATTTCGACACATCGGTGCCGTGCACAGCGTAGTGCCAGGGCGCGCCGCCTTCCCATTTGTGCGGGTCGCTGTCGGAAAAACGCGGGTTGGTGGTGGCCACCTCGGTTGAGGCCGATGTCGGAGTCAGGCCATCGAACGTGGAGCAGGCGCCGAGTGCGGCCAGTCCGAAAATCGTCGCCAGGAGACATACGGTCCGGCTTGCCGTGCGGACGGTCCTATTGTGAATTATCCGGTTCAGCATCTGTCCCCAAGACTTTCGGAGCGGCATCGTCACCGCTGCAACCGCCCGACACCTTAGCATCGTGGCCACCGGTCATCACCCATCATGGTTGATATTCGGTTGACGCCAGCCCGCCCAATGTAAAATCAACTCGAGGAATGGGGGCAGATAAATGGCAGAAACAAGGCAGTTCGGCCGACCGGTGGGCGGCGCCTCATCCTCTCGATGCAACGGCGCGCACTGCATAGCCGCGATAAAGCGTTTCAAAACGAAGGGTTGCGCCAACGCGCTGGCACTCCGATTCCAGCACTTCACGCAATGAATCGCGCGGCGTCACATGGAACCGGGCTAGCCATGCGCGTAGTCCAGTTCGGAACCATCCGGGCAGGCGCTCCTGACTCCCGAAGTCGACGATGTGCAGTTCGCCACCTGGATCGAGGGCATCGAGCGCGGCGACGATGGTTCGGCCCCATGGCGGGATCATAGACAGTGAATAGGAAATGAGGATGCGGTCGAAGCTGCCACGGCCAAAGAGGTCGCAAGCGTCGAAGTCTGAAGCGTCGCCGCGCGCCAGCGTGGTGCGCTGGCTGAGCCCCTGGCGATCAATGGCGGTGGCGGCTGTTTCGAGCATACCTGCTGATATGTCGAGGCCGTAAAGGCGGGCACCGGGGTAAGTCGCCGCGACGCGGGCCAGGTTGCGGCCTGTGCCGCATCCGAGCTCAAGCAGCGCGCCGCCCGGCGGAATAGCGAGACCTTGGATCGACCGATCGCGGCCCAGCAGGTAGTACTTGCGCGTCAGGTCGTAGATGTGGCGCTGGTGGCGGTAGACGCCGTCCATCAGCGCTGCGTGCGACGGCTGCGCAACGCTCATCGGCTGTTCTTCATATAGAGATGAAAGGCGCCATAGATTGCCGACCTGTCACGCGCGAAGTGGCTGCGGGAAGCCTGGCTGTCGTAGAACCACTGATCAAGTAGGGCAGAAGATACCCGACCCGGCAGCGGCGTCGGCTCGGCGGCGGTGCGGAAGATGACGCGGGCGCCCGGGGCGGCTGTCCGGGTGATTTCGGTCCACAGCGCGTTGAGCTGCACGTCGCTCATCCAGTCTTGAGCGTCAAGCAGCACAAAGCGGTCGACAGACGCGGCCGGCTTTCGTGCGAGCAGGTCGGTAAAATTGACGTGATGCACCACGACGCGACCGATATTCGCCTTGAGCGTCGCGTAGTTCGACTTCTCCAGATAGTCGGGCAGGGTGGCTTCACCGGGTGAAGGATAGCGCCGGGCAAAGGCCTGCCAGGCAAAATAGTTATTCTTGAGCGGAAAATGGCAGGCGAGCTTTTCCAAACGCGCCTTGAGGACGCTGGCCATGGTGCCGTCGCCCGACGTTATCAGTGAATCGTATTGCGCCGGCGGGATGCCGAGGCCAAACAGCGATGATTTGCGGGACAGAACCATGCGGACCAGGCGCGCCTGAAAAAGCGGCGCAAGCTCGTCATCGAAGAACCGTTGCTGCTCCTGAAGCGTCGTGGCGGCAATGATTTTTGACGGATCGACTCCGTAGAGACGTGCGGCGCGATGGCCGGCTGCAATGAACAGGCCAAGCAGGCCGGTCTGATAGAAATTGCCCTCGAAGGCGCGGACGCGCCTGCGGCCCCGCCAGTCGCGACTCTCCCAGTAGCGGCGGCTGCCCGCATCGAGATGCGGGGCGATGAACCTGTCATAGGCGACCGAGTTGGCGCGGTTCCCGGCTTCACCGAAAAACCGCAGAAGGTCAGCTTGCGTCGGCAGATGCTGAACAGCCGCAAGCTTGAGGCGGTTCAGCGCAACATGTGCCGTGTTCAGGTCAACGGCGTCGATATGAGCCGGCGAACGGGTCAGATAGGCCAGCACATTGCAGCCGCCCGAGGCGATGGTGACGACGCGGTGGCCCTCGGCCAGCGCCATGGCCTCCATGTCGACATCCGGATCTTCCCAGATTTGCGGGTATACAAGACCGCTGAACAGGAGCGCAAAAAGGCGCTCCGACAGACCTGCTTTTGAGTAGGCCTTGTTTCGGTAGACCGCGTCGGCGATCTGGCGGTTCTTGCGAAGTCCGATGTCACTGGAAAGGTCGGTCATGGCGCGAATCCTCACGAAGACTATCCGGACCCGGCTAGCGCGCCCGTGTTGCGGCGCGGTGACGGTCTTGCGACAGTTCCATGAAGCTGCCTGTAGATGTCCAACCAGCCGAACCGACGGAGACGACAATGGCCAGACATGATTTCGATCCCGCGACCGTAATCCCAGACGGTCGGCTGCCTGCAAAGGCGAGGCTGTTCGACGGGACACTTTCCGGTCCGCATCGTGGCTCTGTGAATGGCGAGACCCTGGGTGCGCAGGTGACTGTTCTTACCTATGGCAATGACGAGCCCGGAACGGGACCCAGACTGCATGTCCATCCCTATGATGAAGTCTTCGTCGTGCAACAGGGCCGTGCGAGGTTCTTTGTCGGCGACCACGTGATCGATGCCGATCCCGGCGAAACGGTGCTTGGGCCGGCGGGCCCGCCGCACCGTTTCATCAATCGCGGGCCGGGGCGATTGCGGACGCTCGATATCCACATGTCGCCGCGCTGGATCCAGACCGACCTGGATTAGGCCGGTTCTGGCGGGCGGCCGAAGCCGCCCGGCGTCGGCGTGGTGACGATGACCGCTTCGCCGGGTTCCAGGAAGGTCTGGTCGCAGGCGCGAAGGGTTTCGATCCTTCCGTCGGCGCGGCGCACCTCGGTCTTGCCGACTTCGCCCGAACCACCGCCCTCCAGCCCCTCGGGCGGCCGATTGCGGTGCGACGACAGGATGGCGCATTCCATGCGCTCCAGAAAGCGGATGGTTCGTCTGGTGCCGTCGCCGGCGTGGAATTTTCCCTTGCCGCCGGAGCCCTCGCGAATGTGGAAATCCTCGAGCAGCACGGGGAAGCGCAGTTCAAGCACCTCGGGGTCGGTAAGGCGCGAATTGGTCATGTGGGTGTGGACGCCCGACGTGCCGTTGAAGCCGCGGCCACTGTTCATCTGCCCGGCAGGTGAACCGGAGCAGATGGTCTCGTAATACTGATATTTTTCATTGCCGTAGGTCAGGTTGTTCATTGTACCCTGCGCGTTGGCGATGGCACCCATGGCCCCGAACATCGCATTGGTCACATGCTGCGAAGTCTCGACATTGCCGGCAACGACGGCCGCCGGATAGGCGGGCCGAAGCATGCATCCGTCGGGGATGATGAGCTTGATCGGCCTCAGGCAGCCGGCATTCATCGGGATGTTGTCCTCGACCATCACCCGGAACGCATAGAGCACGGCGGCGCGCGCTACCGGGTAGGGCGCGTTGAAGTTGTTCTTCATCACCGGCGAGGTGCCGGTGAAGTCGACGGTCGCCTCGCGGTTGGCGCGATCGACGGTGATGCTCACCTTGATGACCTGCCCGGTGTCGGTCGGGTACTCATAGGTTGAACTGTCGGGTAGTCGCTCGAGCACGCGGCGCACGCTTTCAGCCGCATTGTCCTGGACGTGGCCCATATAAGCCTCGACGACATCGAACCCGAAATGCGCAATCATCTTGCGCAGTTCGGCGACGCCCTTCTCGTTGGCGGCGATCTGCGCCTTGAGGTCGCCGATGTTCTGGTGCGGGTTGCGCGCCGGGTAAGGATGGTCGGTAAGGATGCGATAGAGCTCGGCTTCCTGGAACTTGCCGCGCGAGACAATGCGGAAATTGTCGATCAACACGCCTTCCTCGTCCACCGTCGTGGCGAGCGGCGTCATCGAACCGGGCGCGGTGCCGCCGACATCGGCATGATGGCCGCGCGAGGCGGAGTAGAAGATGATCTCCTGGCCGGCATCGTCGAAGACCGGGGTGACGACGGTGATATCGGGTAGGTGAGTGCCGCCATTATAGGGGGCGTTGAGCGCGAAGACGTCGCCCGGATGGATGTCGCCTTCGTTCAGCCGGATGATCGTCTCGACCGAATTGCCCATCGAACCCAAATGCACCGGCATGTGCGGTGCGTTGGCGACGAGCGCGCCGGTGCGGTCGAAGACGGCGCAGGAGAAGTCGAGCCGCTCCTTGATGTTGACCGAATAGGCGGTGTTCTGCAGTGTCACGCCCATCTGCTCGGCGATCGACATGAACAGGTTGTTGAAGACCTCGAGCATGACCGGATCGGCCTCGGTGCCGAGGGCTGCCTGGCGCTGCTTCTTCTCGACGCGGCGCAGCAGGACATGGTCCTTGGCGGTGATCTCGGCCTGCCAGCCCGGCTCGACGACGATGGTCTGGTGGCTCTCGATGAGGAGCGCGGGGCCGTCGATACTGTTGCCCCGGGAGAGGTCCTCGCGGCGGTAGACGGCTGCATCCTGCCAGGCGCCGTTGCAGAAGACGGGGCGGGTCTCGCCGGGTTTTGCGTCGGCGCCGGAGAGCGGCTGGTCGGTCTCGTCGCGGCCGGAGGCCCGGCGGTCGGAAGCCTCGACCTCGACCGTTTCGATGACCATCGGCTTGTCGTCATAGACGAATCCGAACTGCGCCTTGTGGGCAGTCTCGAAATCGGTCCGCGCCTGATCGATGGAGCGGGTGGCGAAATTGACCGGCAGGGCGGTGTCGGTGCCGTCGTAGCGGATGTGCAGGTTGGGGCGCCCGACGACCGCATCGTCGGGAACGCCCTGCAGCTTCATCTCGGCGAACACGGCGTCATGCAGCGTCTCGATGGTGGCGTCGAGCTCGGCGACTGTGCCTTCGGCGAGCGGCCGGATCAGACCCTGCTGGCGCGACGCGAAGACGCTCGACATGCCGATGCCATAGGCCGAGAGCAGGCCCGAGAAGGGGTGGATGAGCACGGCTTCCATGCCGAGTGCATCGGCCACAAGGCACGCATGCTGGCCGCCGGCGCCGCCGAAGCAGTTG
>JBBSOT010000036.1:0-23930 GCA_038259455.1 Hyphomicrobiales bacterium
CATCGGATCGGGGCCGGATGTCTCGAGCGTCGCCAACGATCCGGTGGCTCGCGACGATAGCGGACAGGACAGCACGATGCGGCCTGCGCCGGTCATGGATGCGGCACGCGACAGATCGCCGTCGCTGGACCGCTCCGCAGCAGAAGAACGGATCAGGCTGGCGATCGAGAACGCGCGCATCCGCTCGGCCGAGATGGAGCGTTCGCTCGACGTCGAGAAGCCAGCCGAAGTTGCCCGGGTCGACGCGCCGGAGGTTCCTGCCGAGGCTGCGCCGGAGCCGGTGGAGGCTGCAAAGGCGCCGGTCGAGCCTGCCCGGCAGCCGGAACCCGAATCGTCCCTTCAAGACATCGAATCCGATCTCGACGAGGCCTTTGCGTCGCTGCCTACGGTGATCGATACCCCCGAGGCCGACAGGGGTCCATACAAGCCGGCATTTCTTTCCGAGCAGGCCGAGCGCAAGATTGCGGCATCGTTCGGCGAGTTGTCGGAGGCGTTCGCTGCACGCAGCCAGAAGACGTTTGACGAGATGGCCGAACAGATGCTGCAGCCGATGCTGCGCGACTGGCTGGACAACAATCTACCGGTGCTGGTCGAGCGGCTGGTGCGCGAGGAAATCGAACGCGTGGCGCGAGGGTCGCAATAGCGGCAACGACTGTGGCCTCGATGGCGCCGCCTGCGGGCGGCGTTTTCATTTGCGCGATGTCGCCAACCGTGCTGTTGACTTGAACTTGCCCATCCGATTTACACCAAAACGACCAAAATCCGGACAGCGCGGACCGCACCCACATGCTTGAAAAGACCTACGACGCAAAAGCCGTCGAGCCGAAGATCGCCAAAAGCTGGGAGGATGCGGGCGCATTCGCCGCCGGCGCGGGCTCCAAGCCGGGTGCCGAAAGCTTTACCGTAGTCATTCCGCCGCCGAACGTGACCGGTTCGCTGCATATGGGCCATGCGCTGAACAACACGCTGCAGGACATCCTGGTGCGCTTCGAGCGCATGCGCGGCAAGAACGTCCTGTGGCAGCCGGGCATGGACCATGCCGGCATCGCCACGCAGATGGTGGTGGAACGCCAGCTGGCCGAGCGCCAGATCAATCGCCGCGACATGACGCGCGAGGAATTCATCCAGAAGGTCTGGGATTGGAAGGACGAGTCCGGCGGAGCCATTCTCAACCAGCTGAAGCGCCTCGGCGCCTCGGCGGACTGGTCGCGTGAGCGCTTCACCATGGATGACGGGCTGTCGAAGGCCGTGCTCGAAGTGTTCGTTACGCTCTACAAGCAGGGCCTGATCTTTCGCGGCAAGCGCCTGGTCAACTGGGATCCTCAATTCGAGACCGCCATCTCCGACCTCGAGGTCGAGAACCGCGAAGTCGACGGTCACATGTGGCACTTCAAGTACCCGTTGGCCGACGGCGAAACCTACCTTTATGTGGAGAAGGACGGCGACGGCAATGTCGTCCTGGAGGAGGAGCGCGACTACATCTCGATTGCCACGACGCGACCCGAGACCATGCTTGGCGACGGTGCGGTCGCGGTTCATCCGTCAGATGAGAGATATGCTGCGATTATCGGTAAACTTTGCGAAATCCCGGTCGGTCCGAAAGAGCATCGTCGCCTGATTCCGATCATCACCGACGAGTATCCTGACCCGGAGTTCGGGTCCGGCGCAGTCAAGATCACCGGCGCGCATGATTTCAACGATTACCAGGTCGCCCGCCGCAACGACATTCCCGCCTACCGGCTGATGGACACCAAGGCGGCGATGCGCGAGGACGGGGAGCCCTATGCGGTCTGCGCAGCGCAGGCGCTTGCCATTGCCCGCAGCGGCGAATTGCCACCGGAGGCCAATGTCGACGACATCAACCTGGTTCCCGACGAGTATCGCGGGCTCGATCGCTACGAGGCACGCAGCCGGATCGTCGATGCCATCAATGCCGAGGGACTGGCGGTCACGGTGACAGATGAGGAGGGCAATGCCGTCCCGCTCGTCGAGAACAAGAAGATCATGCAGCCATTCGGCGACCGCTCCGGGGTTGTCATCGAGCCGATGCTCACCGACCAGTGGTTTGCCGATGCGGCGACACTGGCCAAGCCGGCAATTGCATCGGTGCGCGAGGGCCGCACCAACTTCGTGCCGAAGAACTGGGAAAAGACCTATTTCGACTGGATGGAGAACATCGAGCCGTGGTGTGTCTCGCGCCAACTGTGGTGGGGTCACCAGATCCCGGCCTGGTATGGTCCTGACGGCCACATCTTCGTCGAGAAGACGGAGAAGGAGGCGCTCGACGCTGCGGTCGAATATTATCTCGCGCTTGAAGGTCCATGGAAAAGCTGGGTCGAGGATCAACTTGAGAACTTCGAGCCCGGCAAGATCCTTACCCGCGACGAGGACGTGCTCGACACATGGTTTTCCTCGGCGCTGTGGCCATTTTCGACGCTTGGCTGGCCGGACCAGACGCCGGAACTGAAGACGTATTACCAGACAGACGTTCTGGTCACCGGTTTCGACATCATCTTCTTCTGGGTCGCCCGCATGATGATGATGGGCCTGCATTTCATGGACGAAGAGCCGTTCCATACGGTCTATGTCCATGCGCTGGTGCGTGACAAGAACGGCGCCAAGATGTCGAAGTCGAAGGGCAACGTCATTGATCCGCTGGACCTGATCGACGAGTACGGCGCCGATGCGCTGCGCTTCACGCTGACGATCATGGCGGCACAGGGCAGGGACGTAAAGCTCGATCCGGCGCGCATCGCCGGTTACCGCAATTTCGGGACGAAGCTTTGGAACGCGACCCGCTTTGCCGAGATGCACGGCGTCGCGCGCAATGACGATTTCTGGCTGAACGACGCCAAGCTGACAGTCAATCGGTGGGTTCTGACCGAACTGACGCGGACAACGCGCGAGATCACCGAGGCAATCGCCAGCTATCGCTTCAACGAAGCTGCCGGCGCTTCCTATCGGTTCGTCTGGAATCTCGTCTGCGACTGGTATGTCGAACTGCTGAAACCGGTCTTCATGGGCGACAACGAGACGGAAAAGGCCGAAAGCCGCGCCGTCATGGCTTTCGTGCTGGACGAGATCTACAAGCTGCTGCATCCGATCATGCCGTTCATGACCGAGGAACTCTGGGAGCAGACGGCAGGGGAAAATCAGAGGACCACGTTGCTTTGCCACGCTGCCTGGCCGCAGCCGGATTTCGCCGACACGCAGGCGGCAGCTGAAATCAACTGGCTGGTCGAACTCGTCTCGGGCATCCGGTCTGTACGAGCCGAAATGAATGTGCCTGCCAAGGCAGTCGCCCCGCTTGTCCTGATCGGGGCCAATGACGAGACGCGGCAGCGACTGGAACGGCATGCAGCCGCCATCGAAACGTTGGCGAGGGTCGGGGCAATCAGCCACGCCGACCATGCTCCGGCGGCGTCTGCGCAGTTCGTCGTCGGGGAGGCGACCGCCTGCCTGCCGCTCGGCGCGCTTATCGACCTCGATGCCGAAGGGGCCAGGCTTGGGAAGGAACTCGGCAAGATTGCCGATGAGCTTGGCAGGCTCGAGAAGAAATTGTCGAACGAGCGTTTCGTGGCCAGTGCGCCCGAGGATGTCGTTGCGGCGGAACGGGCAAAGCTCGCCGAGTTTCGTGAGGCGCAGGAGAAGCTGACCGTCGCACTGGAAAGACTTCGCACACCCGGCTGACCGGTGTTCCGTAGACGATGATTCGTGCTGCCGGCCCGGCCAGCGTCGATCGATTGCGACCATCTACCGCCGCTTAGGGGCACTGATCGCTGCGTTTTGCGGCGATCTTGTTGCCATAATGCTACAGCAATGGCTTTTTTTGGCGACCAATCCCCCGACGGCCTAATCGCATTATACTTTTCCTCAGAAATCATCTCCAGAATGAGGCGCGGATGAGCGGGTTCGCGCCTTTTGTGCCGCGGGGCGAGAGTTACTTGCGTTTTGTATGCAAGGTGTGCGTTTCGATCCAATATCCCGGCTTCCAAGGGTTTGGTGAGGTCACTGTAAGTTCTGTGGACAGGTCACTGGGATGAAACAGTCATGAAGCGCCTACGTCTGACTACGTTATTGGCGGCATCGGCTGCAGCAGTCGGGACTGCCAGCGCCGGCGGCTATTCCCGCGGCACGGCCGATACCGATCTGATTTTCGAGGAAGGCAATTTCAACATGCGGGCCGGCGTGGCGGTGGTGATGCCGCAGCGCGGATACGCGACGCTGACGGCGCCTCCCGGGGCTGCCATTCCGCCTCCGGCAACAGGTTTCCCGGCCAGCCCCGTCGTACCAAACCAAACCTACAAGTCGACTGACGGAAACTACAGCGAACTCTACGCCATCCCCAGCACCGCTGTGAAATTCAACCTGACCGACGATCTCAGGTGCGCCGGAACGTATACGACTTCTTTCGGAGCCGATTCCGAATTCGGGCCGCAGGCTATCCTTTTTGGAGGGCTTGCCGATGGTACGGGCACGGTGAGCGAACGCTTCACGTCGAATGAATTCGGTGCGACCTGCGGCTACAAATTCGACTTGCCAAAAGGCCGCATGTGGCTACTCGGTGGCGCATTCCTGCAGGACTTCGACTATTCCCAGACGGTACAGATCAACGGCACGGTCCTCAACACAGGCCTGCAGCTTGCGGGCGTCGACTCCGGAACCGCGCTTTTTCTGTCAAGCAATCTGAATGGTACAAATGCAACATTGAAGTTCGACGGCGGGTATGAGCCCGGTTTCCGGATCGGAGCAGCCTACGAAATTCCCGAAATCGCCCTGCGAGCGCAGATCATGTATCGCTCCCAGGTCAACCATACTCCCGACGGAACCTTCTCTACCGCCCTTGACTCGATCTCGGGGCAGGGCACGGCTATGGGCGACGGGACGCTGCCGCAGTCGCTGGAACTCAAGGTCCAGTCCGGCATTGCGCCGGGCTGGCTTGCCTTCGGTTCCGTCAAATGGACCGACTGGAGCGTTCTTGACACACTCGACTATACGATTTCGGGTGGCGCGCTGCCGGGTGAGCGTGAGCTCGAATACTATTACAAGGACGGCTGGACCGTCACTGGCGGCATTGGACATGCTTTCTCGGAGAGCATCTCCGGTGTTGCGGGGCTCACCTGGGACCGCGGCGTTTCGACTACCGAAGACACGTTGAGCGACACCTATACGCTGGCTGCCGGCGTTTCGCTCAAGGACAAGCTTGGTGGCGAAGTCCGGTTCGGCGGTGCGCTCAGCTACTTGTCGGCTGCGAGCGTAAAGGCCGAAGGCAGCAACGCGGTCGGATCGGTCGACGAAGGCGCCACCTTCGCCTACTCAGTCGATGGCGACTGGTCCTATGCGCTGTCTGCCGGCTACAAGATCAGCTGGTAGAGAGACCAACCGAACCACAATCGTTGGCTGTGGCCGTCGACCCGCTGAGCATGGTCATGGTGGCCAACGGGGCGCGGACGCGCAGCCGGTGTCGGCTGCCCGATTGCTTGGAGCCCGATACGTTGGCCCCCCGCTTATCACGCCGATAACCATGGACACAGATTTGTGGCGTTTCGGCAACACTATCTCAAGAAGCAATGCGCTAAAGATGCGCTTGGGAAATCTGCCTAGTTCCCGCCATAAACCCGGCGCACCGGAAAGCTCTCCCGAAAAGAGGGCACCGATACGGATGCTCTTCGGGAGGAGCCGCAGCCAGGCGGCAGGGATTGAGATGAGCGTAAGGGTAAGCTCCACTAAAGGTTTCAGCAGCAGCGCACGCGCAGCACACCGGGACGAATCCATCGCTGTGCCGCATGGCCGCACTTTGGCCGAAAATCCGGAGCATGTTGGCTCGGGGAGTGGCGGCAGGCTCAAGTACTGCATGGCCAGTGAAGCCGGTCAGCGACCGGGAGATTTCTGGACATATGCAAGGTTGGAAGGATCCGTCCGCGGCGGCGACAGTTTGCGTCCGGCGGGTCGAGAGAAGCGACTTGTTATGCGATTTCTTGAGTTAGCCAGAGTTGCAGTGTTTGGCGGCGTTTTCAGCGCAGCCGTGGCCGGCTTTGGCAGTCACGCGCTGGCGTTCGATGAACAGATGTTCGACGAGTCGGGAGACGTGAAAGCCGAGTCCAACCCGTGGGAAGTCTTCCAGTTCGGCTATTCGGCCTACAAGAGCGGTCACAAGGACCAGGCTGTAGAGGCCTATCGATACGCAGCCGAAAACGGCCAGATCGGCGCCACCTGGAAGCTCGCACGCATGTACGCTTCCGGTGACGGCGTTCCGCGCGACGATCTTGAGGCGTTCAAGTTCTTCTCCGAGATTGCAGCGCAGGAGGTCGAGCCCGGCAGTCCCGAGGAAAGCTATGTTTCGGATGCACTTGTTGCGCTCGCCGGATATCTGAAGACGGGAATTCCGGGCAGCCCGGTCAAGCCGAACGCAATGGCGGCGCAGGAATATTACATGAGTGCGGCTGCCAATTACCGCAATCCCAACGCCCAGTTCGAAGTGGGCAACATGTTCCTGAAGGGCGAGGGCGGCGTAAAGGCCAGCGTCAGGCAGGCCGGCCGATGGTTCCAACTGGCCGCCGAAAAAGGTCATGCCGGAGCGCAGGCGACGCTTGGCAACCTGCTGTTCCAGAGCGGCAAGATGGTGCAGGGGCTGGCAATGCTGACCGCAGCACTCGAGCACGCAGCGCCGACCGACCGGAACTGGATACGCAGCATGCAGGAAGAGGCGTTCTCGCTGGCGCCGGAAGCCGACCGCCGTACGGCGATCGCGCTGGCTCAGGATATTCTGCAGAAGCGCAATCCGTAAGGTCTGACTAACCTTTCTAGGGTTTCAGCGGTTGGCCGAGCCGGCCCGCCAGATCCTGGGTAAACTGCCAGGCGACGCGACCCGACCTGCTGCCCCTGGTTGTCGCCCATTCCAGCGCTTCGGCGCGAAGCTTTTCGCCATCGATCTGCAGCCCGTGATACGCGACATAAGCGTCGATCATCTCCAGATAATCGTCCTGCGAGCATTTGTGGAAGCCGAGCCACAGGCCGAAGCGGTCCGACAGGGAGACTTTCTCCTCGACTGCCTCGGACGGGTTGATGGCCGTCGACCGCTCATTGTCGATCATGTCGCGCGGCAGCAAATGACGCCGGTTGGATGTCGCGTAGAAGATGACATTGTCGGGCCGGCCCTCGACTCCGCCCTCAAGTGCTGCCTTGAGCGACTTGTAGGAGGTGTCGTCATGGTCGAACGATAGATCGTCGCAAAACAGGATGAAGCGACAGGGCGCGGATTTGAGGATCGCCATGAGCCTTGGCAGCGTGTCGATATCCTCGCGGTGGATTTCGATGAGCTTGAGCGGCTCGTCGTTGCCGGACCGGGCAGCGTTGATCGTGGCGTGAACGGCCTTTACGAGAGACGACTTGCCCATGCCGCGGGCGCCCCACAGAAGCACGTTGTTGGCGGGCAGCCCGCTTGCGAAGCGCTCGGTGTTTTCGGTCAGTATGTCCCGGACCCTGTCGACCCCCTTGATCAGACCGATGTCGACGCGGTTGACGCGCCTTACCGGCTCAAGACTTCCAGACTCTGCCGACCAGACAAAACAGTCCGCATCGCCAAGGTCGGCGGCCACCGGGGGCGGCGGTGACAGCCGGCTCACCGCTGCGATCAGCAGGTCAAGCTTTTCGGCAATTGTTTCGATGGTCTTGTCCGTCATTGTGAAGGTTCTTCCTGAAAAGCGTGGCGCGTGACGATCTAACACGGTCAAACAGGCCCGAAAAGCGCTTGAATAGGCCGGATACGCGGTTGCAAAGGCTGCTTTAGCGACTATATTCCGGCAACTTTCAAGGGACCGGCACGGTCCTCCCGATTACCAGGAGCTTTCGATGTTTGTAACACCCGCTTACGCGCAGGGAATGGGTGCGAGCCCGGACATGCTGATCAGTATTCTTCCGTTTGTCCTGATCTTCGTGATCATGTATTTTCTGATCATCCGGCCGCAGCGTACGGCGTTGAAGAAGCGCGGCGAGATGCTGGCTGCGATCCGGCGCGGTGATACGGTCGTTACCGGTGGCGGTCTGGTCGGCAAGGTAACCAAGGTCAACGAGGGCGAACTCGAGATCGACCTTGGCGCAGGCACGAAAGTCACTGCATTGCGGGCGACGATCTCGGATGTTCGGGTCAAGGGCGAGCCCGTGGCGAACCAGAACGCCAAGAAATAGCCGCAGTCAAAGCGGACCTCGTATACTAATCGAGGCGGACCGGCGGTTGCCCTTCGCCTGAACGGAAGACCGACGATGCTGTATTTCTCCCGCTGGAAGACGATCTCGATCTGGGCGATCGTGCTGCTCGGCCTGCTGTTTGCCAGCCCGAACCTCATTCCCCAATCGGTGCTGTCGACTTTTCCGGACTGGCTGCCCAAGAAGCAGATGACGCTCGGGCTCGACCTGCAGGGCGGTTCGCACATCCTGCTGCAGCTCGAACGCCAGGATCTCTCCGACGAGCGTCTGGAGACAACGCGGGACGACATCCGCACCTTGTTGCGGGACGCCAAGATTGGCTACACGGGACTGACGGGAAGCGGGAAGACGGTTCAGGTCCGGATCCGTGATGCCGCCGATCTCGATGCAGCCAAGGAGGCCCTGTCCTCCCTGCTCGATCCGGTGGCTTCCAGCGTTTTCGGCGGCGGCACGATCACCGAATTGTCGCTGAACGAGCCCGAACCCAATGTGCTCCGCTACACGCTGACGGATGAGGGTATCGATTACCGGCTTTCCTCGGCGCTTACCCAGTCGATCGAAGTGGTGGGCCGGCGCGTCAACGAGCTGGGCACAACCGAACCGATTATCCAGCGTCAGGGGTCCGACCGGATTCTGGTCCAGGTTCCCGGTCTCCAGGACCCGCAGCGGCTCAAGGACATTCTCGGCCAGACGGCCAAACTGACCTTCCAGATGGTCGACCAGACAGTGCCTGTGCAGGAGGCTATCGACGGCCGACCTCCGGCAAGCTCGACGATCATGTATTCCACCGACGATCCGCCGGTGCCCTACCTGATCGAAAACAGGGTCATCGTTGCCGGTGAAAACCTCGTCGATGCCCAGGCATCCTTCGACCAGCGCACCAATGAGCCTGTCGTTTCCTTCCGTTTCGATTCGAAGGGCGCACAGCGCTTCGGCCAGGCCACGCAGCAGAATGTCGGCAAGTTGTTTGCGATCATTCTGGACGACCAGGTGATCTCGGCGCCGCAGATCCGCGAGCCCATCCTGGGTGGCACGGGCCAGATTTCAGGCAGTTTCTCGGTTCAGGGGGCAAACGACCTCGCCGTCCTGTTGAGGGCGGGCGCGCTGCCGGCAAACCTGACCATCGTCGAAGAGCGAACGGTCGGCCCGAGCCTCGGCGCCGACTCGATCTCTGCCGGCAAGATCGCCGGCATGATCGGCGGCATTCTGGTTCTCGTCTTCATGGTGCTTGCCTATGGCTGGCTGGGCATCATCGCCAATGTCGCGCTGGTCGCGAACGTTGCGATGATCGTCGCCCTGCTGTCGCTGCTTGGCGCAACGCTGACCTTGCCCGGCATTGCCGGCATCGTGCTGACGATCGGCATGGCGGTCGATTCCAACGTGCTGATCTATGAACGCATCAGGGAGGAGCGCCGAAACGGGCGTTCCGTCATCCAGGCCATCGACACCGGCTTTGCCAAGGCGCTGGCGACCATCGTGGACGCCAATCTGACAACGCTGATCGCGGCTGCCGTGCTGTTCTATCTCGGGACGGGGCCGGTCAAGGGTTTTGCCGTTACACTGGCTATCGGCATCATTACCACTGTGTTCACGGCCTACACGTTCACGCGCTGGCTGATCGCCGAATGGGTTCGCCGCAGCAAGCCCAAGGAACTGCCATGGGCGCCGGTTCGGCTCATACCGCCGAACACGAAGATCCCCTTCATGGGGATCCGGCGCTATACTTTCGCGTTGTCCGGCCTCCTCTCGGTCATTTCAGTCGTGCTGTTCATGACCGTCAACATGAACTACGGCGTCGACTTCAAAGGCGGCTCGCTGATTGAGGTGCAGGCCAAGTCAGGCGCAGCCGACCTTGCCGACATTCGAACCCGGCTGTCGGGCCTGAATATCGGCGATGTGCAGGTCCAGCAGTTCGGCCAGACGAGCGACGTGCTCATTCGTGTCGGCAGCCAGGAAAGCGGCGACAATGCCGAGCAGACCGTGGTCACCAAGGTTCGCGGGGAGCTCGAAAGCGATTACGAGTTCCGGCGCGTTGAGACGGTCGGACCGACGGTGTCGAGCGAACTTGCGCGGCAAGGAACGATCGGCGTCATCGTCGCTCTTTGTCTGGTGCTGATCTATGTCTGGTTCCGCTTCGAATGGCAGTTTGCCATCGGCGCCATCATCGCGACGATCCACGATGTCGTGATGACCATCGGGTTCTTCGTCATCAGCGGTATCGAATTCAACCAGTCGTCGATCGCTGCGATATTGACGATTGTCGGCTACTCGCTCAACGATACCGTCGTCGTCTACGACCGAATACGAGAGGATTTGCGGCGCTTCAAGAAGATGCCGCTGCCAGAATTGCTGAACAGCGCGGTCAATACGACCCTTTCGCGAACCACCATTACCGCGTTGACGACGATACTGGCGCTGCTGGCGCTGTTCCTGTTCGGCGGCGAGGTCATCCGGTCGTTCACGGCAGCGATGCTGTTCGGCGTCGTGTTCGGCACCTATTCGTCGATCTTCGTGGCGGCGCCGCTGCTGATCCTGTTCAAGCTGAGGCCTGGACCGTCTGCTGCTGCTCCTGCCGAGGAGGAGGCTGCGCCGACGGAAAAGGCTGTCACGACCTGACGGGTGCTCTGATGGCAGATGGCATCATCATCCGCGAGGCGCACTTTCCAGGACGCGCCGCGGTTGACGCCTACGGCAATGGCGGCTTTCGCTTTGCAGACATGTCGCATCGCGGCTCGATCCTTTGCCTGCCGTCAGGCGTGCATGGCTGGCAGCCGGGCGATCCATCACGGCTTTCCGCCGACTTCGCCACTGCGTTTGCAGAGGCCGCCGACATCCAGATCATGCTGATCGGGCTTGGCAGGGAGCCGGCGGTGCTGCCGGCCGCCCTGCGAGACGCCTTCAGGCAAGCTGGCATTTCGGTCGACGCGATGACGACGGGGGCAGCTGTGCGCACCTACAACGTGCTGCTGGCCGAAGATCGTGCAGTGGCAGCGGCGCTGGTCGCCGTTGACTGAGGCGATGGACGCCTCCGCCGTCGCGGCCTTTCGCAGCGCCGATCCGGATCGCTACCTTGCAACACTCTATGCGCCCGAGAACAAGCGCGGCGCTTTGCACGCGCTGTTCGCCTTCAATGCCGAGATTGCCGGCATTCGCGACAGGATCAGCCAGGCGTTGCCCGGCGAAATCCGGCTACAGTGGTGGCGCGACCTGATCGAGGCGGAAGACCCTAACGCTGCAACCGGGCATCCCGTGGCAAGTGCCTTGCTGACTGTCATCAACACGCATCGCCTGCCGCGATCGGCATTCGCCAACTATCTCGACGCCCGGATATTCGATCTCTACGACGACCCAATGCCGACAAGGCAGGATCTCGAGGGCTATTGCGGCGAAACGGCCGCAGCGCTGATCCAGCTTGCGGCGATGATCCTCGAAGAGGATCAGGCCCCGCGCTTCGCCGAGATGGCCGGCAGGGCAGGTTGTGCGCAGGCGATTACCGGTTTGATACGGCTGCTGCCCCTGCACCGGGCGCGCGGGCAATGCTACGTGCCTGGCGACATTTTATCGGCGGTCGGGTCATCGCCGCAGGCCATGATTGCCGGCAACGGAGATGCAGAGCGGCGCGCAGTATCGGCGATGAATGCACTGGCGCGCGAGCATCTGGCTGCTTTCGAGGCAGGAGCCGCTGCGCTGCCTGTGTCATTGCGACCCGCTTTCCTGCCTCTGGCGTTAACGAGAGCCTATCTCGACAAGGTTTCCGGCAACGAAGCCGATGTTCTGGCGCATGGGGCCGATATTGCGGCCCTGCGCAAACATTGGCTGATGTTGCGGCGTGCGATGCGTGGCTGGAGCTAGGGTCAGGACCCAATAATCCGGTTGAAATGGCATGAGCCGATCTGGTCGGATACAAGGCGTGAGCCCCGCCGGAAACCTTCCGGTTTTCAGGGGCTTGCAACGACGTAGCCGGGCAAACCGGCCATATCCTGATGGGACGCGCAACCTGCTTCGACCTGCCGCGTCGAACCGCTCGGTAGGGCAATCAGTTTGCCCTTCGCGGTTCTCCTTGTCTCTCATTGCCGGTTGCCGCGCCATTTCAATCACATTAATGGGACTTGGCCCCAGCTATTCGGCTGCCTTTCGAGTCGCGAGATATCCATGCCCCGCATTGCCTATGTGAACGGACGTTACGTCGCCCACGCCGATGCCCACGTGCACATCGAGGACAGGGGATATCAGTTTGCCGATGGCGTTTATGAAGTGTGCGAAGTTGCGCGCGGCTTCATCGTGGACAAGAAGCGCCATCTCGACCGGCTGGATCGCTCCCTTTCGGAATTGCAGATCGCCTGGCCGATGGCACGCGCGGCAGTGGAAATCGTGATCGCCGAGGTCGTCAATCGCAATCGGGTAGCCGACGGCCTGGTTTATATGCAGGTGACGCGGGGCGTCGCGCCACGAGATTTCCTGTTTCCCGCCAACACCGGGACGACGCTCGTCGTCACCGCGAAGAAGGTTTCGCCGGCATCGACCGCACGGCGCGCCGAAACCGGCATCAAGGTCATTACCGTGCCTGAAAACCGCTGGGACCGGGTCGACATCAAGTCGGTCGGACTGCTTCCCAACGTGCTTGCCAAGGAAAAGGCTCGCGCCGCCGGGGCGCAGGAGGCCTGGTTTGTCGATGGCGAAGGAAACGTCAAGGAAGGCGGTTCGTCGAATGCCTGGATCGTCACCAGGGACGGCGCCCTGATAACGCGCCCGGCCGAGCATGGCATATTGCGCGGCATCACCAGAACCACGCTGTTTGACGTTGCGGCAAAACTTGGCCTCAGAATTGAAGAGCGCAGCTTTTCGGTCGAGGAGGCAAAGGCGGCGCGAGAGGCGTTCATCAGTTCGGCAACGACGATCGCCATGCCGGTCGTCGAGATCGACGGCGCTCCGATAGCCAACGGACATCCCGGTTCGGTGACTCTTTCGTTGCGCCAGGCCTTTTTTGACATTGCGGAAAAAAGTCCCGCCTGATAACCGCACGTGGTAACTACACGCAAATTCTCGCTGCGCCTGCCAATTACGGCAAGCCGGGAGAATTGGTCATGCTTCTTGACATATGCCAACAAATTTGGCGCAGTGCATGATGTGACGGGGCTGGGCGAAAGATAAAAACAATGGCGGAACGTTCGCAAAATCTTCAGGACCTTTTCCTGAATTCGGTTCGAAAAACCAAAAACCCACTGACGATCTTTTTGATCAACGGCGTCAAGCTGACCGGTGTGGTGACATCGTTCGACAATTTTTGCGTGTTGCTGCGTCGCGACGGCCACTCCCAGCTTGTCTACAAGCATGCCATTTCCACCATCATGCCGAGCCAGCCGGTTCAGATGTTTGATGGCGAGGAATCCGGCCCGGCCGCCTAATTGGCACGCCAGGCGGATGCGGGCCGGGGGGCAAGCGACAGGCCGAACGAGACCGCGGGCATAGAACGCCGCGAAGCGCCGACGCGCGCCGTGGTGATCGTCCCGGTCTTGCCGCGTGCATTTCGTCAAGACGAGGACTCAGCACAGAATCGCCCGCGACTGGCACGTTCGGCAGAAGCGCGGCGTGACGAGGCCGTAGGTCTAGCGCTGGCTATCGAACTGGAACTGGTTCACGTTGCAATCGTCACCGTAAACGAGCCCCGGCCAGCGACGTTGCTTGGCACCGGCAAAGTCGATGAGATCGCCGCCATTGTGGCGGAAAACCATGCCGAAGTGGTCATCATCGACCATCCGCTGACACCCGTCCAACAGCGTAATCTGGAGAAGGCCCTCAATGCCAAAGTGCTCGACCGCACCGCGCTGATCCTTGAAATCTTCGGCAGGCGGGCGCGCACCAAGGAAGGCACGCTGCAGGTGGACCTGGCCCATCTGAACTATCAGAAGGGGCGTCTTGTCCGCAGCTGGACGCATCTTGAGCGGCAGCGCGGCGGTGCAGGATTTCTGGGCGGCCCCGGCGAAACACAGATCGAAGCGGACAGGCGGGCGCTGCAGGAAAAGATCACCAAGCTGAAGCGCGAGCTGGAGACGGTGCGGCGGACCCGCGATCTGCATCGCGCCAAACGCAAGAAGGTGCCGTTTCCGGTCGTTGCGATTGTCGGCTACACCAATGCCGGAAAGTCGACGCTGTTCAACAGGCTGACTGGCGCGGACGTGCTGGCCGAGGACATGCTTTTTGCAACGCTTGATCCGACACTCAGGCGCGTTCGGTTGCCGCATGGCACGCCGATCATCCTGTCCGACACGGTCGGGTTCATTTCCGATCTGCCTACGCACCTCGTTGCCGCATTTCGTGCGACCTTGGAGGAGGTGGTCGAGGCGAACCTCGTGATCCATCTGCGCGACATTTCCGATCCCGATACGACCGCACAGGCCGAGGATGTGGCCCGCATCCTGCAGGATCTGGGCGTCGATGCCAGCGACACAAGCCATGTTGTCGAGGTCTGGAACAAGGTCGACCTGCTGGACGAGGCAAACCGCACACGCCTGCTCGATGAAGCCGCGGCCGCAAACAAGGATCGGCCGATCGCGATTTCAGCCATCACCGGCGAGGGCATCGATGTTCTTGCCTCGGCAATCGAGGAGCGCCTTTCAGGAGCACTCGAAGAAGTTGAAGTCACCCTGTCGCCCGACCAGATGGGGCAGATGGACTGGCTCTATCGCAATGGCGACGTTGTTTCGCGCAGTGACAATGAGGATGGCAGCGTCACCATCTCCATCCGTGCGACAGCCAGCGCGCGCGACGAAATCCTCAGCCGCATCCGTTCACGCAAACCCTGAGAACGCCTACTCCGTGTTCTTCGCCAGTTGCCACAACGCCTCCATCTCGTCGAGCGAGGCTTCGTTCAGCGTCCGGCCCTGATCAAGCAGGGCACGCTCTACATTGTGGAAGCGGTTCCGGAACTTTTCGTTGGTGCCGGCGAGGGCGGCTTCGGAGTCCAGATCGAGATGACGGCCGAAATTGACCAGCGCAAACAAGACGTCGCCGAATTCGTCCTTTGTCGCCGCCACGTCGTTGTCAGCCATTGCGGCGCGTAATTCGCCGATCTCTTCCTCTATCTTGTCGAGGATCGGGCCTGCTTCCCCCCAGTCGAAGCCAACTTGAGCAGCCTTCTGCTGGAGCTTCAGCGCCCGCGTCAGTGCTGGCAGGGCAACAGCGACGCCATCGAGAAAGCCCAGACCGTGGTCTTCGGGTTCGAGGCCGCGGGCGAGCCGGGCCTCGCGCTTCTGCGCTTTCTCGCCGGCCTTTATTTTCTCCCACATGCCCTTGGCCATGCCGGAGCTGCGCGCCCTTTCGTCGCCGAAAACATGCGGATGACGGCGGATCATCTTCTGGGTGATCGCCTGGACGACATCGCCGAAAGAAAAGTCACCTTGTTCCTCGGCTAGGCGGGCATGGTAGACGACTTGCAACAGGAGATCGCCAAGTTCGTCGCGAAGATCGTCAAGATCGCCGCGCGCGATCGCGTCAGCCACCTCATAGGCCTCCTCGACCGTGTATGGAGCGATGCTCGCGAAATCCTGTTCTACGTCCCACGGGCAGCCGGTTTCAGGATGGCGAAGCGCTGCCATGATCTCGATCAGTCTGGAAATATCGCGGGAGGGCTGCATGCGCCGATGCTAGCGATGCTTGCGTCGCCGCGATATGAGAGAAGGCAGAATGTACGCCGCTTGTCCACAGATGCAGCTGGCAGTGCCGGCAAGCGGATCAAGCGACTGGCTGGAACTCGTCTCCATGAACGCCGATAGTATCCCGAGCCGCGGACCCTGGGGCTTCCTGCTTAGAAGGTGGCGGCGTCAAGTGCCGCTGGCCACGCTTTTCTGGCGCGATATGATCGTGATCGCGAGCATCGTCAATGTGGCGGCCGGGGCTACAGCGCTGATCCTGCTTGGCCTGAAGGCCGGCGCAGCGGCGTCGATGATCGTTTTCCTCGCACCGCTTCCATACAACGCATTTCTGCTTGCAGCAGTCTGGCGAGCGACGGATCTGGCCGACGCGCTGAGAGCCAATGCTTACCGACTGGGCGCAAGCCTCTGGTTTGTCGCGGCGGCAATTATCTAAAGCATCGGATATTTTCGCCCAGCAAATAGGCAGACGCCAAATCTGATTAAAAAAGAGGCGGCAACTGTTGCGCTGCGCAAAATTTTGACAAACGAATGCTCCAGCCTGGCTTCCTCTTCCCAAAATGGAAGCGAGGAAAAGGCGATAACGGTCGGAGATTCAACGACAATGCCCTATGCGCCCTGGAGTTGGCACAAACTGGCATGGCGGTTGCATCGTATATTGCGGTGCAACAACCCATTCGGAGGTGCCTACATGAGGGGAAGTTTTTCAATGATAAGCAAAACACTGTCGGCCACCGCGATTGCGGCAGGGCTGATGTTCTCGGCTCCTGCCCAGGCGCAGGATGAAACGATCAAGGTGGGTATCCTGCATTCGCTTTCGGGAACCATGGCGATTTCGGAGACAACGCTCAAAGACACGATGCTGTTCCTGATCGACGAGCAGAACAAGAAGGGCGGTCTTCTGGGCAAGCAGCTCGAGGCTGTGGTTGTCGATCCCGCATCCGATTGGCCGCTTTTTGCCGAAAAGGCCCGCGAGCTTATCTCGGTGAACAAGGTTGCCGCCGTGTTCGGCTGCTGGACATCGGTTTCGCGCAAGTCGGTGCTGCCGGTGTTCGAGGAACTCAACTCGTTGCTGTTCTACCCTGTCCAGTACGAGGGCGAAGAAAGCCAGCGCAACGTTTTCTATACGGGCGCTGCGCCTAACCAGCAGGCCATCCCCGCCGTCGATTACCTGATGAGCGAAGATGGCGGCTCGGTCGAGCGCTGGGTTCTGGCCGGTACCGACTACGTCTATCCGCAGACAACCAACAAGATCCTCCAGGCCTATTTGAAGTCCAAGGGCGTGGCGGACGAAGACATCATGATCAACTACACGCCTTTCGGCCACTCCGACTGGCAGACCATCGTGACCGACATCAAGAACTTCGGTTCGGCAGGCAAGAAGACCGCCGTTGTCTCGACGATCAATGGTGACGCCAACGTTCCCTTCTACAAGGAACTCGGCAACCAGGGCATCAAGGCGGAAGACATTCCGGTTGTCGCCTTCTCGGTCGGTGAGGAAGAGCTGGCAGGCCTCGATACGGCGCCGCTCGTCGGCCATCTGACGGCCTGGAACTACTTCCAGTCGGTCGATACGCCCGAGAACGAAGAGTTCATCGCCAAGTGGAAGGAATACACGAAGGACCCCAAGCGGGTGACCAATGACCCGATGGAAGCGCATGTGATCGGCTTCAACATGTGGGTCAAGGCTGTCGAAAAGGCCGGCACCACCGATACCGACGCCGTCGTCGATGCCATCGTTGGTGTTTCCGTGCCCAATCTGACAGGTGGCTACTCGGCCATGATGCCGAACCATCACATCACCAAGCCGGTCCTGATCGGCGAAATCCAGGCGGATGGCCAGATGGAGACCGTGTGGGAGACAACAGGCCTCGTGGTTGGTGACGAGTGGTCCGATTACCTGCCTGACTCGAAGGACCTTATCGCTGACTGGCGCAAGCCGATGTCGTGCGGCAACTTCAACGTTGCCACCGGCAAGTGCGGCGGCAAGGCGACCAACTGAGGCAGGCTCTGAGATAGCGCGTCAACGGACGCGTCGTTTCCGGGCGGGGGCCATTGCCGCTCCCGTCCGGAAGACCTCAAACGCATGAATGATTGGCAGACAGGACCATGCTACTCCTGCGAACGCTCAGCCTCCTGATCCCGCTGTTGACGGCGCTTGTCGCGCCGGCCAGCGCGGATGAAGCGGAGCTGCGGCTCATCATCGCGAAATTCGCCGATGCAAAAAGCTTCTCGGCTACCCAGAAGGTCGTGCAGGAACTGGCTGCTATCGGTGATCCTCAAGTCGAACGGCCGCTGGTGGCCTTGTCCGATGGCGATCTGGTGGTGCGCGATGCCGACCGAGCGGTCTTCATCGGCAATGAGCGGGGCAGGCAGGTCAAACTGCTCGATCCGCTGACAGCCGAACCGGTCGGCGAGGCCAAGAAGTCCGAAGTCAGCAAGGTGAAGGTCAACAATTCCCTGCGCCGCACGATCCGCGATCTGGTCGGTGCGCTGACGTTGAATTCGGCCGATCCGGTGGCCAGGATCGCTGCTGCCGACACCATGTTCAAAACCCCCGATGCCGGCGCGATCGAGGCTCTTGACGCAGCCATAGCCAAGGAAACGATCGCCAGCGTCAAGCTGAAGCTCCAGCAGGCGCGTGCCTCTTCCGTGCTTGTCTCCGACCTGCCCGACGAAGAGAAGGTGGCTGCAATCGACCTCATCGGCACGATGGGAAGCCGCGAGGCCGCGTCCCTGCTCATCGCCTACGAGGCGCAGTCCGAGGGTGCTCTCAAGGATGCTGCCACGGCGGCTATCGCTAAAATCAACGAGACGCTGGCCTTCTGGGCGGTCGCGCAGAATGTCTGGTACGGCATGTCGCTGGGCTCCGTGCTGCTTCTGGCGGCGATCGGGCTTGCCATTACGTTCGGTGTGATGGGTGTCATCAACATGGCGCATGGCGAGATGGTGATGCTCGGCGCCTACACCACCTTCGTGGTCCAGGAGGTGATCCGGTCCTCGTTTCCGGCGTTGTTCGACTGGTCACTGGCCGTCGCGCTGCCACTCGCCTTCGTGGTGGCAGGTGGCGTCGGCCTGGCCATTGAGCGCGGCATCATCCGTTTCCTTTACGGTCGCCCGCTCGAAACATTGCTCGCCACCTGGGGCGTCTCGCTGATCCTGCAGCAGAGTGTCAGAACCATATTTGGCCCGACCAACCGGGAAGTCGGCAATCCGTCATGGATGTCCGGCGCCTTCGATATCGGCCAGATGTCGGTGACCTGGAACAGGCTCTGGATCCTGGTTTTCGCTATCGGCGTCTTTACCGTGCTGCTCTACGTCATGAAGCGCACGCCGTGGGGACTGCAGATGCGCGCCGTGACGGCCAACCGCCGTATGGCGTCGTCAATGGGCATAAGGACGCCATGGGTCGATGCGCTGACATTTGCGCTGGGATCGGGCATCGCCGGCATTGCCGGCGTGGCGCTCAGCCAGATCGACAATGTGTCGCCCAACCTTGGTCAGGGCTACATCATCGACAGCTTCATGGTCGTCGTTTTCGGCGGAGTCGGCAATCTTTGGGGAACGCTGGTCGGTGCCTTCTCGCTCGGCATTCTCAACAAGTTCCTCGAACCCTATGCGGGCGCCGTTCTGGGCAAGATTCTGGTGCTGGTGCTGATCATCCTGTTCATCCAGAAACGTCCGCGCGGCCTGTTCGCGCTCAAGGGCAGGGCGGTGGAGGCATGATCACAGGAAAGTTCTTCGCCGCCGGCGCCGACCGCCGCATCGCTATAACGATCATGGTGTTGCTGGCGGTAGCCGTGATCGTGCCTGTCCTCAACCTCGCCGTACCGGCCGACAGTGCCTTTCACATACCGCCCTATGCGGTAGCGCTGGTTGGCAAGTACCTTTGCTATGCAATGCTCGCCCTGGCGCTCGACCTGGTCTGGGGCTATTGCGGCATTCTCTCTCTCGGCCATGCCGCCTTCTTTGCTCTCGGCGGCTACGCGATGGGCATGTACCTGATGCGGCAGATCGGCGACCGCGGTGTCTATGCCAACCCGGTCCTGCCCGACTTCATGGTGTTCCTGAACTGGAAGGAATTGCCATGGTTCTGGTACGGCTTTGACCAGTTCTGGTTTGCGGCGCTGATGGTCATGGTGGTGCCAGGCGCTCTGGCCTTCGGTTTCGGCTGGCTCGCCTTCAGGTCGCGCGTCACCGGGGTCTATTTGTCGATCATCACGCAGGCGCTGACCTACGCGCTCCTGCTTGCCTTTTTCCGCAACGACATGGGCTTCGGCGGCAACAACGGCCTGACCGACTTCAAGGATATTCTCGGCTTCAACGTGCAGGCCGACGCGACACGCTCGGCCTTGTTTTCGGCCACGGCCATCGCGCTGGCGCTTGCGGTGTTCGTTACCTGGCGCATCATCGGTTCGAAATACGGCAAACTGCTGATGGCGGTGCGCGACGCTGAAAGCAGAACCCGCTTCCTTGGTTGGCGTGCCGAGAACGTCAAGCTGTTCGCCTTCACCGTTTCGGCGGTGATGGCCGGCATTGCCGGCGCGCTCTACGTGCCGCAGGTCGGTATCATCAATCCGGGAGAGTTCCAGCCGGCCAATTCGATCGAAGTGGTGGTTTGGGCAGCGGTTGGCGGCCGCGCGACGATCATCGGGCCGATCATCGGGGCTATCCTGGTGAATACCGGAAAATCCTACTTCACCGGCGCGCTCCCCGATTACTGGCTGTTCGCGCTCGGCGCCCTGTTCATCGGGGTCACGCTGTTCCTGCCGCAGGGCATTGTCGGCATGTGGGATTCCTGGCGGGCGGGCCGCCGCGATCACAAGGCCGCACAAGCCGAGGACCAGGCATACGCGGAGAAGGCCGCTGCCGCCGACAAAGAGGTCGGCACCAACTGGACCGGGTCCAGACCCGAACCGCAACCGGCCGAGTAGCTATGTCAAAGAACCATACGATCCTCTATCTCGACGGCGTCTCGGTTTCCTTTGACGGATTTCGGGCGATCAACAACTTGTCGCTGGTGCTCGACAAGGGCGAGATGCGTGCCATCATCGGTCCCAACGGCGCCGGCAAGACGACCATGATGGACATCGTCACCGGCAAGACACGGCCCGATGACGGCGAGGTGTTCTTCAACGGTAGTGTCGACCTGACCAAGCACGACGAGGCCGAGATCGCCATGATGGGCATCGGCCGCAAGTTCCAGAAGCCGACTGTCTTCGAAAGCCATTCGGTCGAGGACAACATCATGCTGTCGCTGAGCGGGCCCCGCTCGATCTTCCCAGCCCTGTTTCACCGAAGTTCCGTCCGCGAGCGGCAGCGGATCGACGAGATATTGGCGACCATCCGTCTTGAGGCCAAGCGAGGCGACCTCGCAGCCAACCTGTCGCACGGCCAGAAGCAGTGGCTGGAAATCGGCATGCTGCTGGCGCAGGACCCGAAACTGCTTCTGGTCGATGAACCGGTTGCCGGCATGACCGATGCCGAGACCGAGGAAACCGCGCGGCTACTCAAGGAAATAGCCAAGACCCATTCGGTGATCGTGGTCGAGCATGACATGCATTTCGTGCGCGAACTCGACGTAAAGGTGACCTGCCTCCACGAAGGCTCGGTGCTTTCGGAGGGCACGCTGGATTTTGTTTCGGCCGACGAGCGTGTCGTCGAAGTCTATCTGGGGCGGTGAGCATGTATTGGCGCTTCAGTTTTGACCGGACCGCTCCGCTGGCACTCGGCGCGTGGCCATTGGCCCTGATGAACCGTGACCGAAAGCCCGACCTGTCGCTCCGGCGCTTGCATTTCACCGACCCCCTCCGGCAGGCCCGCGCGCCAGCCACCCCCGTCAAGGGGGAGGAGGGGGACCACAAGACAGGGACCGAATGCGATGCTTGAAGTCAAGGACGCCACCTTGCACTACGGCGCGGCACAGGCGCTGCGCGGCGTTTCGCTGACAGCCGGCGCGGGCAAGATAACCTGCGTCCTTGGCCGCAATGGCGTCGGCAAGACAAGCCTTATGAGATCGATCGTCGGCCATCACCGGCTGACGAGCGGCAGTGTTGCCTTCGAGGGGAAGGCGCTCGACCGGAGCGCGGCGTATGATCGCGCCCGGTCGGGCATCGCATTCGTGCCGCAGGGCAGGGAGGTTTTTCCGCTGCTGACGGTGCGCGAAAATCTGGAATCTGGGTTTGCTCCGCTCAAGCGCGCCGACCGCAACATCCCCGGCCATGTGTTCGAGCTGTTTCCAGTGCTCAAGCAGATGCTCGGTCGGCGCGGCGGTGACCTGTCGGGCGGCCAACAGCAGCAACTGGCTATCGGTCGCGCCCTGGTGATGCGGCCGAAACTGCTGGTGCTCGACGAGCCGACAGAGGGGATCCAGCCCTCGATCATCAAGGATATCGGTCGCGCCATCCGCTATCTGCGCGATCAGGCCGGCATCGCGGTCCTGCTGGTCGAACAGTATCTCGACTTCTGCCGCGAACTTGCAGACGAGGTCTACATCATGGATCGCGGGGTGATGGTGCATCAAGGCCCGGCCGAGTCCCTCGACCAGCCGGAAGTCCGGAAATTCCTCACCGTGTGAGGTGGTATTCCACGGCGGCACATGGCTCGACCGTCTTGTCTTTCTGTCGGCAACGCGGCCAATAGGATTGGTCGATAGAGCCGACGGCACGAAGTTCCGCCGCCTACCGCAGCCTTGGCCAGAAGAAACCGGTCCGGCTCTTATAGGCGGCATACTCAGTGGCCATGGGAGTGTTTGCAAACCGCTTTTCTTCAGAGAGCGCCGCAATCACGTAAAGGATCGCAAAGATTGCGACTGGGATTACCGTCCATGATGACGAGGCGGCAATGGCCCACCCCGACCAGAAGATCAGGTACGAACTGTAGAATGGGTGTCGAAGATATCGGTAGGGGCCGTTGGAAAGAATGCTGTGGGGCTGAACGTCGTCGAATGCAGCGCGCAAGCGGGCTTGCCTGGAAGCCGCGATAGCGGACAGGAAAAGTGCTGCTCCAGCAACTTCGATGCCAATCCCGATTATCACGGCCCTTGGCTCTTGAAATCTCGTCCAGATCAGGAACAGAAAAAACAGTGACGTCATTACGACGACCGCGGAAATGACCAATGCCCAAAATGGCATAACCGGTGATGCGAAATGACCGCGAAGCGACCATGCGTAGAGCCCCACGACTGACAGGCTCGTAATCGTAACAAGGATGTCGAGAAGCGCCTGCACCATTCTCTCCCGATGACCGAGGTCGTTAAACATTTAATTACCAATGACGAACAAGGCCAGTATAATTTCGGGAATGGCAGCAGCAATTCGTTAACCGCGAATCTAAACCGGCCGTATATCAAAATGGTGGAAGTGTTGGGATCAGATCAAAGGTCCTTTCAGCATGGCCATTTCCAACAAGACCATCGAGACCAGGCACGCGGCCATCCGGCTCTCTGAAACCTCAGGCAAGGGATTGGCGATCCTTCTCCTGCATGGCTCGGGCTCTTCCAGGGCTGTGTTTGCCAAACAGCTGTCGGGTTGTCTTGGCGACGTTCACCGGATGGTCGCCATCGACCTCCCGGGTCACGGGCAATCCAGCAATGCCTATGATCCTGCGAAAACATACACAATCCGCGGCCTTGCCGACACAGTCGGTGAGGTCATCGATTCACTCGGACTTGCGCGTGTCCTGGTCTACGGATGGTCTCTCGGGGGACACGTCGGGATCGAATTGATGAAGTCGCATCCGGCAGTGGCAGGAATCATGCTGACCGGGACGCCTCCCGTATCGCCTGGACTCCTCGGCCTGTTGCGCGGGTTCAACCCTAGCTGGGATCTGCTCCTTGCCTCCAAACGAAACTATACTTCCCGCGATGCGCAACGCTTTCTCAAATTGTGCTTCGGTGATGATGCCGACCCCGGCTTTCTGGCCAGCATTCTGCGTGCCGATGGACGCCTGCGGGTCAATGTCTCGAAGAGTATGATGGGCAGCGATGCACCCGATCAACGCCTCGACGTCGAGAACGCGACGATCCCTGTCGCGATCGTCAATGGCGGTGAGGACCCCTTCCTTCGTTTGAAATAC
>JBBSOT010000037.1:0-23741 GCA_038259455.1 Hyphomicrobiales bacterium
CGAGCGAATCGCGATGCCTGATCTTGCCGTCAAAAAGATAAGTCACGGTCGACAGGCCGATATGGGGATGCGGACGCACGTCGAGCGCCTGCCCTGCCCTCAGGATGGCCGGCCCCATCCGGTCGAAGAAGATAAAAGGGCCGACCAGCCGCCGCTTGGCGGTTGGCAGGGCGCGGCGCACCTCAAACCCGCCAATGTCCTTTGCATTGGCAATCACCATCAATTCGATCTGGTCGCTGGCGAAAGCGTCGCCGGGCTCAGGGTCACGGGCCGGGAAAAAGCTCACTGCGTTGTCTCCTCGGTTCCAGGATCGCCTTCTACATAGAGGCCCCGCACCGATGCTCCAAGGGGCTTGCCGACACGTCCCCGAAGTGGCGTGCCGCGAGCCAGCGGCGATGTTCCACCTTGCATGCCGCTGCGCCGGTCGGGCGGACACGCCGAATGGCATCGGGCGACCCGTCACGCCATGAGAAGGGTGCCCGCGCCGACCAACAGAGCACCGTAGGTTGCGAGCATGCCCGGCGCGCGCAACAGGGTGCTGCCGGTCATGATGCCCGCGAAATGGAGGCATCGGCCCGCAGCCAGCAATCCGGCCACTGTCCACAGCAGGGCTTCGGGCGCCTGCCGGTATTCCGCCAAGGCAAGGATGATCAATGCAAGCGGTACGTATTCGGTGAAATTGCCCTGAGCGCGAATGCGGCGCATCAGCACGAGATCGTCGCCAAAACCGATTCTCACACCGGTCTTCATGCGACGCAAGCTAACCGATACGCTCAATGCCACCAGCGCGATTGCGGCAAGCGCGGCAAGCATCGACGTGACCGGCAACATATCAAGCATCCGAATATCTCCACCCAGAGCAAGTCTCCATTTTGTGCTTGCATTTTGCAAGTACAAAACCACATTGGGTCGATGACGAAATTTCGTTCGCCCTGTCCGATCGCGTCCGCTCTCGACATCGTCGGCGACAAGTGGTCGCTAGTCATCATTCGCTCGATGGTGGTGGGAGCGACGAGCTATTCCGACTTCCTGGCCGCGCCCGAAAGGATAGCGACCAACATACTGGCGGAGAGACTGCAAAGGCTGGAGGCGGCGGGACTTATCGCGCAGCGAAGGCCGCGAAAGGGGTCGATCCGGGGGAGCTACGCGCTCACCACGAAAGGCGCGGGTCTCATTCCCGTGCTGCAAGAGCTCGCCCGATGGGGGCAGGAAAACATCCCGGGACGATGGACCCCTCCCCTGCGATTTCAGGACGCGCGGCCTGCGGACCACGCCATCGGCGGCGCTGCCGGAGAGGGGCTGCGCCCCGCCGAGCCGGGCTAGGCGAAGCGGATTGCCGTCCTGGCGCGCGCCTTGGCGGCCTCTTCGGCACGGTTCCTGGGTGCCTGGGCTGTCTCCATCGAATCTATCAGGTCGCGGACACTCGCCGCGATCGCCTCGACCGCGCGCCCGAAGGCCTCCTCGTTGCGCTTCGAAGGTCTGGTCGAGCCGCTGACCTTTCGGACGAACTGCAATGCGGCGTCGCGAATCTCGTCATCGGTCGCTGGCGGATCGAAATTGAAGAGCTGTCTGATGTTGCGGCACATGCCGTTCTCCCGAAAAGCGGTCCAGAAGCGTTTTCTGCGCGAGCCGGCTGTCGCGGTCAACCGCCGGTCGGACCGCCGAAGCGGTAAGTCAGGCCGAGTACCGGTCCGGACATATCGACATCGAACACATAGCCGTCATTGTCATAGTCCACGGAGAGATACTTGTAGCCCGCAGAAACGGACCAACGGTCGCTAACCACATAATTGACCGTGCCAAGCAGCGACCATGTCAGGTCGGAACCGACCCCGAAGCCGCCGATGTCGGCCTGACCCATCACCGAAAGCCGTTCGTTGACGTTGTAGAAGGCGCGCGCGCCGACAAGCGGATCGAACCAGGTGAAATCCTCTTCGCGCGAGCGGGAAAAGCCGGCATAGCTGGCGGTGACTTCGTTGGAGATGTACCACAGGCGACCACCCGCAAGGGCATCGAGGGTGAAGTCAGGCGTGTCCACGACGCGATAGCCAGCCTGCGCCGCCGCGTAGAACTGCACGGTGTCCAGTTCGGCATCGAGTTCAATGCCTGGACCAAGGTCGGGTGGAATGCCAATTACGCCGGCATCCGACAAGTTCACGTACATCAGGTCGCCGGAGAAGACGAAGCGATCCCGACGCGCCCAGACATTCATGAAACCTCCGAAGTTCAGATTGTCCCAAACATCGGCGAAAGGCACATCGACAGGCACGGCTGGCGCGGGGCGAAATGGCGAAACGTTGCCTTCGATGCCAGACGCCCAAAGGTAGGGCGTGACGTGCACGACCCAATCCGATGCACCGAGCGGGACCTCGGCGACTTCCGGATCTGCGGCGTCGGCAATACCGGACACGCAAATACCGGCCACGATTATCGCAGTAGCAAGCGCCCTTGATGGCATTTGGCTCATCCCCTCAAAGTGTCCTTGTAAATGCGCCCGTCCTTCATGATGATCTTGAGGTTCTTCTCTGGATCAGCAAGCAGCTTGATGTCGACAATCGGATCGCCATCGACGAGCAGAATATCGGCGTAGGCGTCCGGCTCGATAACGCCGATCCGTCCCGGATAGGGATTGCGGGGGCCGGACATCGCCAGCAGTTCGGCATTGATGCCAGTCGCCATCAGCAATATTTCGTGGTTCGAATACCAGCGGGCCATTGTACCGAGGATTGCGCCCTGGTTCTTGGTCGCGTTGGGATTGAAGAGAATGTCGGTGCCCCACGCGGTCTTCAGCTTGTACTTCTTTGCCAGCCCGTAGGCGGTATCCGTACCGGCATACATGGTAACTTGCTTGGCGCGGTTCGCCGAGCCCTCCGGGAATTTGTTCGAATATTCGTTCTCGATGAACGCCTGGCTGGAGAACCAGATGTCCTTGTCCGCCATGATCCTTGCCGTCTCTTCGTCCATCAACTGGCCATGGTCGATACAACGAACGCCGCCGCGGATCGCTGTCTGAATGGCGCGTGGCGTGTAGGCATGGACGGTGACGTAGGTGCCCCAGTTCTCGGCTGAATCGACCGCTGCGCGAAACTCGGCTTCAGTATACTGGCTGGCGTCGATCGGATCGTATGCCGACGCGACGCCGCCGCCAGCGGCGAGCTTGAGCTGGCTCGCTCCCAACATGAGCTGTTCGCGGGAACGCTTGAGCACCTCGGCAACGCCGTCGGCGATCATTCCGGCACCGGTCACCTCTCCCCGGCTGAGAGGAGCATCGGGCTGCGACGGCACCTCGTAGGGAAGCCTGAAGTCGCCATGTCCGCTGGTCTGCGAGATCATCGCGCCCGACGGCCAGATGCGCGGGCCCGCGCTGATGCCACGGTCGATGGCCCGCTTGAGGCCGAAGGACGGTCCCGCGAGATCACGTATGCTGGTGAAGCCGCGCATCAGCGTGCGTTCGGCTTCCGCCGCGGCGGCGAGATTGATGAATCCGATGTCGGCGGTCATCAGTTCAAGCATCGGCAGTGGCGCGAGCATGGCGTGCCAGTGCGCGTCGATCAGGCCGGGCATCACCGTGCGCCCACCGCCGTCAATCATCTCAGCTCCCTCGGGAGCGCTTTCTCCGACGGACTCTACAGCCTTGATCTTGTTGCCTTCGACAATGACACGTTGACCGTCGATCAACCGACCTGCCTTGCCGTCGAATATCCTGACGTTCGTGAACACGACCGGGCCAGTTGGCGCATCGGGGACAGCTGCCGACGCATCCTTCGGCCAAAGAGCCGAAACCCCGGCAGCGGCCGCGCCCGCGAGGAATGCCCGGCGCGAAAACTTCTGCTCGACCAGGGCATTGAGCCGAAGAAAGGCAGGGCTGTGGCAGAGACAACCGGGCGATTGGTCGACAACATCCTCGACAGGAGAGCAAACGAACAAGGTATCCTCCTCCTGGCGTGACTTTGCAGCCTTGTCGCAAGGTAAGATACTATAACTTTGTCAACCTCGATTTGCCAAGGCCGGACGCCTGACCGGCCGCCCCACCGACTGATCGCGGGCTACCAGTCCTGCGGGCGGAACGCCCCGGACGCGCCCGGCCTATTCCGGATCGAGCGGCTCCGTACCGGCCGGCTTGCCGTCGCGCGACAGGCGGATTTTCTCAACCTTGTCCTCTGCAGATTTGAGCAATCTGTCGCAATGCGCCTTCAGCGCCTCGCCGCGTTCATAAATCTTGATCGACTGGTCGAGCGGTACGTCGCCGCGCTCAAGATCATCGACGATCTTTTCCAGACCCTCCAATGCCTTTTCGAAGGTCATTGCCTTGATGTCGTCGTTGGCCACAGCGGCCTGCTCGGTGGCGTCTTCGGCCATTGATTATCCTTTCATGAGGCGGCCGACATGCGCGGCCACGGAGAATGCCAGTCCCTGGAGATCGTAGCCTCCTTCAAGCAGGCTGACGAGCCTGCCGCCTGCATGGCGTGCAGCACTTTCCATAAGCTTTCCGGTCGCCCAGTCGAAATCGTCCTCCTCGAGGTTTATTTCTGCAAGCGGGTCGCGGTGATGTGCGTCGAAGCCAGCCGAGATGATGACGAGATCGGGCGAAAAGTCGCCAATTGCCGGCAGAATGCGGCTTGTCATGGCCTCGCGAAAAATGTCGCTTCCAGTGCGCGGCGCAAGCGGTGCGTTGACAATGTTGCCGGCACCGGTCTCGGAGAGTGCGCCGGTGCCCGGATAAAGCGGCATCTGGTGCGTCGAGCAGTAAAGCACAGACGGATCATCCCAGAAGATATCCTGCGTGCCATTGCCGTGATGGACATCCCAATCGATGATGGCAACGCGCTCGGCGCCATGCTTCTTCTGTGCATGCCGGGCGGCTATCGCGGCATGATTGAACAGGCAAAAACCCATCGCCGTGGTCTTTTCGGCATGGTGGCCGGGCGGACGCGATGCCACGAAGACATTGTCTGCAGTGCCGGCAAATACATCGTCGACCGCCGCATTGGCTGCGCCGATGGCGGTGAGCGTCGCCTACCAGCTCTTCGGGCTGACTGTCGTATCTCCGTCGATGCTGGCAAGGCCGCTCTCGGGAATAGCCGCGCGAACCTTCGAGACGAATGATTCAGGGTGAGCAAAGAGGATTGTCGCCGGGTCGCCCTCCGGCGCCTCGATCCGGTCGAGGGCGGTGAATTTCTCATCGTCGAGCGCGCGTTGAATGGCGCGCAACCGGTCGGGACGCTCCGGGTGGCCGGCGGGCGTCAGGTGCTCAAGATAGATCGGGTGCGAATAGAGCCTGGTGACCATGACCTCGGATATAGGGGGCGCGCGGCGGAATGGCCATGCCCCGCGCCGGACGGCAGACCGTGGTCAACAGAGTTCAGGGTCAGCCCGACTGGAAACTTTCTGCACTTTCCGTCCATCGGGAGCCGCCCATCGAAGCGAGCGCCTTGTCCTTAAGCTCCCGAAACTGTTTCGATTTCTCGGCCAGCCTGTGATCCCATACGGGATCGGGCACCTGGCCCTCGATCACCCTGAAGTAGACCTGCATCATCGCGGCGATGACGAAAGGTTCGACAAACGCAGAAATGCAGGCCCAGGCAAAAACGATTGCCAACACGAACGCCCAACCGGCGAGGTTGCCGGGCATGGCGTAGAGAATGGCACCGGCAGGTGCCAGAGTCAGCAGAAAGACGATAATGCCAAGCACCGCCGTCATGATCGTAAGCCAGAGCGCATTCCTGATCATGGTCTTGGCATTCTGGGCGTAGAGTACGACGCCCTGTCGGCCAGTCTCGAAGGGTACCGAGCTCTCCTGCCTCATGTTGTAGCCGAGGATGATCTCATCGACATAGGTAAGCGACATGCGAATGACGGCATTGATGAACTTGACGATACCGCTGAGGCCGGGAATGGGGATGAAGGCGGCGATACCGCCAACCAGGCCGGTGATGGCAACCACGGCGCCCTTGATCAACTGGTCGAGAACAAAGAGCACGTTGGCCTCGGCGAAGCGCTGGGTAACGATGGCGCGGGCATAGGCGATCTGGCCCTGGCCACCCGGAACGTCGTGGCCATCGATCAATCGCACCATGACGGCAATGTGCCCGGCCTTGACGATGTAGAGGATGTATTCCCTGACCCAGTAGAGCATCAGCGAAACGAGGCCGAATCCGACCAGACCGCCCCACATGGCGAAACTCATCGGGCCACCATCGCCCATGATGTGGCCGACGCCGTAGCCGACGCCGGCACCGGTTCCCGTCGCAGCGATATAGGCAACGGTAATGCCGAAATAGACGATCATGCGGAGAACGACAAAGGGCCAGGTTCGGATGACAATACCGAGCGTCCTGCCAATCTCGAAATCCCACATACCGAATCTCTCCTAGCGTCACCCGCAAGAGGATGCCCGGTCGACTCTGGTTGTCAATCGGCCCGGCCGTGGGCCAGGGTCAGAACCCTAGCTCACAGGATCTCCGTCGCGACGATGCGGATTCCGAAGCCTTCAAGGCCGACATAATGCCGCTCGCGGGAAGCGAGAAGCCTGATCGAAGAAATGCCGAGGTCCTTGAGGATCTGGGCGCCAAGGCCGATCTCACGCCATTCGCTCTCGCGGCGGCGGGCCTCCTCGTGATCCTCGCCACCGTCGGTCACCGGGCGGGACCTGCTCTGGTGGGCAACCCCGACCGAGCCCTCGCGCAGATAAACGATGACCCCGCGTTTCTGCTCGCCCATCGATTTCATAATTTCATGCAGTCCAACGCCGCGGCCGAAAACATCGCTGACGACGTCCTCGGTGTGGAGGCGCACCGGGACATCCTCGCCATCGCGAATGTCGCCGAAGACGACCGCCAGATGGTGCATGGTGTCCCAGGGCAGCCTGTAGGTGAAGGCCTGCGCCTTGCCGCCGGGCGTTTCGATATCCGAGCAGGCGACACGCTGGACCAGCGTTTCCTTGCGCTGGCGATAGGCGATCAGATCAGCGACCGATACCTGCCTTAGCCCGTGCGTGGTTGCAAAGGATGCGACCTGTGGACCGCGCATCACCGTTCCGTCGTCATTGACCAACTCGGAAATGACGCCGACCTGCGGCAGACCGGCGAGCTTGCAAAGGTCGACAGCAGCCTCTGTGTGGCCCGAACGCATCAGGACGCCGCCTTCACGGGCGATCAACGGAAAGATATGGCCGGGCCGCAGAAAATCGGAAGCGCCGACATTGCCGTTGGCGAGGTTGCGCACCGTGAGGGTGCGGTCATCGGCCGATATGCCGGTGGTGGTGCCGTGCTTGAAATCGACGCTGACCGTGAACGCGGTCGTGTGCGCCGAATCATTGTCGGCGACCATCGGCGCGAGATTGAGCCGCTTGGCATCGGCGCGGGTCATCGGCGTGCAAACGATGCCCGAGGTGTGGCGCACGATGAAAGCCATCTTCTCCGGCGTGCAATGGACTGCGGCAACGATCAGGTCGCCCTCGTTCTCGCGGCCGTCATCATCCATCACGACAACCATCTCGCCCCGCTCGAAGGCGCGGATCGCATCGACGACATTCTTCTGGTCGTAGGCCATGTGTAATTCCGTTCAGCAGGTGAGTTGCAGGCAGGTCATCCCCGGCCGGTCTGACCGCGATGGCGCAAATAGTGATCGGCAATGGCGCAGGCAACCATGGCCTCGCCGATCGGCACGGCACGGATGCCGACGCAGGGATCGTGGCGACCCTTGGTCTGGACATCGACATCCTTGCCGTCGCGGTCGATGGACTGGCGCGGCGTCAGGATCGAGGAAGTAGGCTTGACGGCGAAGCGGGCGACGATTTCCTGGCCGGTTGAAATCCCGCCAAGAATGCCGCCGGCATTGTTGGACAGGAACACCGGCTTGCCGTCATTGCCCATGCGCATCTGGTCGGCGTTTTCTTCGCCCGTGATGCGAGCCGCCTCGAAGCCGTTTCCGATCTCGACACCCTTGACGGCATTGATCGACATCAGGCCGGAAGCAATGTCCTGGTCGAGCTTGGCATAGATCGGCGCGCCGAGACCCGGGGGCACGCCTTCGGCGACGATCTCGATGACAGCACCGACCGAAGAGCCTGCCTTGCGGATGGCGTCGAGATAGTCGGCAAAGACCGGTACCGATTGCGGATCCGGCGTGAAGAACGGGTTTTCGGCGTCGCCGACGAAATTCCAGTTCCAGTTTGACCGGTCGATCGATCTATCGCCCATCGATACGAGCGCACCACGCACGACCATGCCGGGCACGACCTTGCGGGCCAGCGCACCGGCAGCGACCCGCGCCGCCGTCTCGCGTGCAGATGAACGGCCGCCGCCGCGATGATCGCGCAGCCCGTACTTCATCTCGTAGGAATAATCGGCGTGGCCGGGCCGATACTGCCTCGCGATCTCGCCATAGTCCTGGGAACGCTGGTCAACATTCTCGATGATCATCGAGACCGGCGTGCCGGTCGAGATCATGGTTTCGCCGTCGTCGTCGATGATGAAGCCGGAGAGCACACGGACTGCGTCGGGCTCACGGCGCTGGGTAACGAATCGCGACTGGCCGGGCCGGCGGCGGTCGAGTTCTGACTGGATGTCGCCTTGCGTGAAACGGATGCCGGGGGGGCAGCCGTCGACGACGCAGCCGAGCGCTGCGCCGTGGCTTTCGCCCCAGGTGGTGACGCGAAAGAGATGTCCGAATGTGTTGTGCGACATCGTGTTCAGCCCCGGCCGACAAGGGAGCCGGCTCATGGGTGCCTTCTATTGGCGTTTTTTGCAGTGGTCAAACCGCGGCCGGGTGCGATTTAGTTTTGACACATTCGGCATGTTTCTGCACTCTTCCAAAGACCCCTAAAATGTCCCTTTGCCAGCAGCGCGTGGAGTTCAGGACGATGAAGCCGAAGATGCGTACATTTATTGGAACTTTTGCTGCAGCGATGCTGGCAGCAAGCACTGCATTGGCGGCCGAGGACGAAGGCAGCATCAAGTCGATCGACCAGGACAATCTGACGATCACGCTGGACAATGGAAAAGTCTACAAGCTGCCGGGCGAATTCGACATCCAGTCGATCGAGGCCGGCATGCCGGTCCTGCTCGCCTACGACAAGGTTGGCGACATCAACCTGATCACCGATATGGATTTCTCGAACTAAAGCTTTTCGGGAGCCGGCAGTTTGCGGCCTCAAAGCCACTCAAGGCGGTCGTTTTCAAGCCTGAGCACCCGGTCCTGAGCGATGTCGAGGGCCGCTGCATCGCTTTCTGGCATGTCCTCGATCAAGCGGAACAGTGTGCGGATGACGCCGCCATGGGTGACGCAGACGGTCGGCTGCCTGATTGACTCGAACCATGGCCGGATGCGGGCGAGTAGCATTTCGTAGCTCTCGGCACCGTCACCTGGCGGGACAAATCCCCATTTATCGAGCTGGCGCGCCTCGGTCGATCCGGGCGCCTTCGCCTCAAGCTCGGCAAAGGTAGAGCCCTGCCAATCACCAAAATGGATTTCCTTCAGGATCGCGTCGGTGCGGAAATCATTGGCAGGGAGACGCATGGCGGTGCGGATGCGTTGCATGGTCTCGCGCGTCCGGCGCAACGGACTGGCGACGAAGTCAAAATCAGCGGGATCGACGATCAGTTCAGAGAGAAGGTGACCGTTGCGGTCGGCCTGACCGCGCCCGAAATCGGTCAGATCGGTGTCGGCCTGGCCCTGCAGCCGAAACTCTGCGTTCCAGCCGGTCTGGCCGTGGCGGACGAAATAGACGAGTGGAAACATGCCGGTCCAATTGTCCGCTTGTGCATCGAAAGGTGGGCCGTGTCAGTCCCTGACCGTCGACATGTCGGGTACGTTCAGGCCCTTCATGCCAACGACGTGATAACCGGCATCGACGTGATGTATTTCGCCAGTGACGCCACGTGACAGGTCGGAAAGGAAATAGAGACCCGAATCGCCGACCTCCTCGGGGGTGACAGTGCGCCTGAGCGGCGAATTGAGCTCGTTCCATTTCAGGATGTAGCGGAAGTCGCCAATGCCTGACGCCGCCAGCGTCTTGACCGGTCCGGCCGAAATCGCGTTGACGCGGATGTTGCTGTCGCCGAGATCCACCGCCAGATAGCGCACGCTGGCCTCGAGTGCCGCCTTGGCAACGCCCATGACATTATAGTGCGGCATCACTTTTTCGGCGCCGTAGTAGGTCAGGGTCAACATCGAGCCGCCATTGGGCATCAACGGTTCGGCGCGCTTGGCGATGGTGGTGAAGGAATAGACCGAGATGTCCATCGTGCGCAGGAAATTCTCGCGGGTGGTCTCCAGGTAGCGTCCGGCCAGTTCGTCTCTGTCGGAAAACGCTATGGCGTGTACCAGAAAGTCGATCGACCCCCACTTTTTCGCGACGGATTCAAATACGGCGTCGAGGCTTGCCGGATCGGTGACATCGCAATGGCCGGCAATGTGGGCACCCAGTTCCTCGGCAAGCGGCTCGACGCGTTTGCGGAATGCCTCGCCCTGATAGGTCATTGACAGTTCGGCACCCTGACCGGCGCACGACTTGGCAATTCCCCAGGCTATCGACCGATTGTTGGCGACGCCCAGAATAAGGCCGCGCTTACCAGCCATAAGCCCCTGACCACCCGCCATCTAGCCATCTCCACTATGCAATTCACTGCTGTGCCTATCGCACAGGCACACCAAGCCTTCAAGCGTCGATACATGCGCCAGGCCATGGGAATCGGTGGACTTGTCCGGGATCAATCCCGACGCATCAACTGTTCCAGTTCCGGGTCGCCCTGTTCGGGAAGCATCAGGCGAACATGGGCGTAGAGATTGCCATGGCCGCCGGTCTTCTCCGGAAGCCCCCTGCCCTTGAGGCGCAGAACCTTGTCGGAACTGGACCAGGGCGGAATGTTGACAGCAAGCCTGCCGGTCGGCGTTTCGACAGCAAGCTTGGCACCAAGCACCGCATCCTTGAGCGGCACCGGCAAATCGACATGCAGGTCGCGACCCTCGATCCGGTAGCGGGGATGCTTGCGGAAGCGAATCTTGACCAGCGCATCGCCCGGTTGGCCAAGCCCCGGCTCGCCCTGGCCCTTGAGGCGAATCGTCTGACCGTCCTCGAGATAATCCGGAAGCTTGACGGAGATCTTGCGCCCGTCTGGAAACATGGCCGTGACCTTGGGCGCCGTGGCGGCTTCCTCAAGAGACACGTCGAGCGTGACGTTGATATCGGCCCCAGCCGGCATCCGCTGCCCCGCACCGGGGCGCGGGCCGGCCGCCCGGCCGAAGATGTCACCGAAAATATCGCCAGCCGCGCCGGCGAAAGGATCGCCACCAGCGCTGCGGAACTCAAAGCGGCCGCCCCCTGGCCCGGCCTGCCGGCGGAACCCGGCAAACGGATCGCCTGCGGGGCCGCCCTGGGCAGCCTCAAATCCCTGAAACCGCTGCTTGCCTTCCCCGTCGATCTCGCCGCGATCGAATGCAGCCCGGTTCTTTTCGTCACCGACGATCTCATAGGCCTGATTGGCCGCAGAGAACCGATCCTTGGCCTTCAAATCATCAGGATTCTGGTCAGGGTGGTATTTCTTTGCGAGCTTGCGGTAAGCCGCCTTGATGTCTTTTGCCGAGGCGTTCTTGGCAACGCCCAGCACGTCATAGGGATCGCGCATCGTTCCTGCCTGCGGGTGTGAAGTGTGGCAAACTGCCTGCTATATGCGCTCGCGTAGGAACAAATTCCAGTGGCCGGGCCGCGTTTCCCGTCTCAAAAGCGATCAGGCTTCCTCAAATCGCTGCATGCGCCAGGCACCGGCGCTGACCATGCAGACTTCACCGGTAAAAAGCGCGATCCCATCAAAGCTCTCGCGTGAGGTTTTGAAGCGGCGGCACAGCAGGCCCTCGCTCTTGAATTCGGCCAACCCCGTAATCGAGCCGCGCGCGCCGGTATCGGCATTGGCCCACGGAACGGCGCGGTCGGCGAGGGTTTCGATATCGGCGGACGTGACGGCATTGCGAATAGTGGCTTCGTCGGAGATCCGATCGGCAGCGCTTGCAGTCCTTGTGGTGGCCGGGATGTTGCCGGTGTAGAGGCTGCTATCCACTTCAGCCTTTTCCAGGCTGAAACCGCCGGAAGCGCAGGCCGGAAGAACCAGAAGTGCGCCAAGCAGCAGGGCATGCCTGATCCGATTTGTCTGACAGCCGACCAAAAACCGCACTCCGAACGCTTGCGCGATGCGCGACAATCGGCAATCTCCCCGCAGACAAATGTCCCGAGCGGAAACTATGGCTGAAACACAGTTAACAACGAGTGACTTCACACAGGCCGACGAACCTTTTCGGCTTTTTGGCGAATGGCTCGATGACGCGACCAAAAGCGAGATAAACGACCCGAATGGCGTCGCCCTGGCAAGCGTCGACCAGGATGGCATGCCTGACGTCAGGATGGTTCTGCTCAAGGGGTTCGACGAGAAGGGCTTCGTGTTCTACACGAATTTCGAGAGCGCCAAGGGACGCGAGATCCTTGGCAGCATGAAGGCAGCGATGTGCTTCCACTGGAAGTCCCTGCGGCGGCAGGTGCGAGTCCGCGGCAATGTCGAGGTGGTCAGCAGCGAAGAAGCCGATGAATATTTCGCGACGCGGCCACGCGGCAGCCGAATCGGCGCCTGGGCATCCAAGCAGTCGCGACCGCTGGAGAGCCGTTTCGCCCTGGAAAAATCCGTCGCAGAGTTCACTGCACGTTATGCGGTGGGCGAAATACCGCGACCGGAATACTGGTCGGGTTTCCGCATTGTGCCTTCAAGCCTGGAGTTCTGGCATGACCGTCCGTTCCGGCTACATGACAGGGTTACCTTTACCCGCAAGGACAATGGCGGCTGGGAAAAGGTCAGGCTTTACCCCTGACATTTCCCGCCTGATCCCAGGCGTCACGCCTTCTTGCGCGACATGAAGGCCATGAGCGCAGCCCGCGCCTCGTCCGACTTGAGGCGCTCCTTGAAATGTCCTGCCTCGAGCCTGATGCGATCGAGAAGAGCGCCCCGGTCGCCGAGCATCAGGTCGCGGGCGATCTTCAGTGCCTCGGGCGGCTTGGAAGCGACCAGATGAGCAGCTTTCAAAACCTCGACCTCAAGCTGGTCTTCCTCGACCACGCGGTAGATGAGGCCGGCCTCCCTGGCCCGCTCGGCTGAAAAGCCTTCACCTAGCGCCAGTAGCGCAAAGGCCTGCTGGCGGCCCAAAATAGCCGGAACGAGCAAGCTAGAGCCTGCTTCCGGTACCAGTCCAAGGTCGGTGAAGGGCGTGTGGAAGGTGGTGCGCTGCGTGGCAAAGGTAAGGTCGCAATGCAAATTCAGCGTCGTGCCGATGCCGACCGCAATGCCATCGACGCCTGAGACCAGGGGTTTGGCCGCTCCGGCAAGCGCGGACAGGAAGGCCCAGACTTCTTCACCGCCCTCGCCGCCGGCGGCACTCGCCATGAAATCGGCGAGAGCATTGCCGGCCGAGAAAGCGCCAGGCACGCCAAGGAAGACATGAACGCGAACTGACGAATCGGCATCGCCGGCGACAAGCGCATCCGACATCGAAGCATACATGGCTCTGGTGATTGCGTTCTTCTTGTCGGGACGGTTCATGCGAATGATCTGAACCGGTCCGTCACGCTCGACCAGAATGTGCTTTTCCATATCGGCTACCTCGACTTTGTCAGGCTGACACCAGCCCCTTGCCGGCTTCCAGCAATGCTTCGGACCCCTCAATGACCTGCCCGCGAAGCGCCTGAGCCTCACCGGAGAAATTGTCGGCGAAGAACCGGCAAAGAGCCATGCGCTCGCTCGACCGGTCTGCAAGAGCACCACGCGCCAGTGCGACTCCGCCAGAGGCGAGCGCAAACAGCCTGAGATAGGGCGAGGCGCCGGCCAGCGCCTTCTGGTTGTCGCCGTCTGCAATCAGGCCGAGGAGATGCACGGTAGCCTCGTCAAGCGCCGCGACGGTGGTCTCAAGGCCCTTTGCGGAGCCAGCGAAAGCCTCCTCATTGGATGAGCGGACCTGCTCGACAATCTCGCTCAGTTCGCCGAGATAGGCGCGGACATGCTTGCCGTCGGATTGCGGCAGCTTGCGAAGCACGAGGTCGATCGCCTGGATGCCGTTGGTGCCTTCGTAGATCGGCGCGATGCGCGCATCGCGCAGCAGTCTGGCGGCGCCGGTTTCCTCGATATAGCCCATGCCGCCATGCACCTGCACCCCGAGCGATGCGACCTCCACGCCAATATCGGTGGCGAACGCCTTGGCGACGGGGGTCAGCAGGTTCGCGCGTTCTTGCCAATGGGCCTTGTTATCAGCCTGTGAGAAGCGGGCCATGTCGATGGCGTGGGCGCAGGAATAGTTGATTGCGCGTGCCATGCGGGTCAGCGCTCGCATGGTCAAAAGGGTGCGCTGGATGTCGGGATGGTGGACGATCGGCGCCATGCCTTCACCATCATAGCCGACAGCCTTGCCCTGACGGCGCTCATTGGCATAGGCAAGCGCCTTCTGGCAGGCTGCCTCGGCCACGCCGACACCCTGCATGCCGACGGCAAGGCGGGCGTTGTTCATCATGGTGAACATGCAGGCGAGGCCGCGGTTTTCCTCGCCCACGATCCAGCCGATGGCGCCCTTCGGCTCAACGAAACCGTCGCCATAGATCATCGTGCAGGTCGGGGACGCGTGAATACCGAGCTTGTGCTCAAGCCCCGAACAGAAGACGTCGTTGCGTTGGCCAAGGCTACCGTCGTCGCCAACGAGGAATTTCGGCACAAGAAACAGTGACAGGCCCCGCGTGCCGGCCGGTGCGTCGGGCAGCCTTGCAAGCACGAGATGCACGATGTTTTCGGTAAAGTCGTGCTCGCCATAGGTGATGTAGATCTTTTGGCCGAAAATGCGGTACGTGCCGTCGCCAGCCGGCTCGGCGCGGGTTCGCAGCGCGGCGAGGTCTGATCCGGCCTGCGGCTCGGTGAGGTTCATCGTGCCCATCCATTCGCCGGACACCAGCTTGGCGAGATATTTCTGCTTGAGCGCATCGGAGGCATGTTTTTCCAGCGCCTCGACGGCTCCCATCGTCAAAGTCGGGCCGATGGCAAAGGCCATCGAGCTGGAGTTCCACATTTCAAGTGCTGCAACCGCGAGCATGGCAGGCAGGGCCTGACCGCCGAACTGCTCGGGACCTGAAAGGGCGTTCCAGCCGCCCTCGGACCAGCGGCTATAGAGATCGGGCCAGCCGGCCGGCATGGTAACTTTGGCGTCGGCGAGCACAGCGCCGACACGGTCGCCGACCTCAGACAAAGGCGCGATCTCTTCGGATGCAAAGCGGCCCGCCTCGGCAAGAACCGCATCGACCAGATCCTGAGAAAGGTCCCCGAACAGACCCGCTTCAAGCGCGGCGCCCAGACCCGCGACCTGGTTGAGCGTGAAGCCGATTTCGTCAACGGGCGCGCGGTACATCAGTGCCTCCTCGAGGTTCGGTGCAGAGAAGAAGCAAGGGTTGCGACCAGCCGGGGCCGACGATCAACATGCTCACAATCTACTCCGGCGGGACTATCCATTTTTGACGTTTACGTCAATTTGATGCTTTAACGCGGGTCCCGATCAAGACCCATCGGTTCCCTCCAAGGCCGTCAAGCTTGATCCTGGCATGATTGATGGGCGATAAGAAACAGTTGGGGATCGCCATAATTTTCTGGCGCATCGCACGATCGGCCACACTCGCGCCCGAAAGTGTTTCCTTAACTGAGATAGTCCACGATCGCGACGATGGATGAAGGGACCTGATGTTGACAGCAAAGTCGGCAAACCGACTTTTCCGGGTGGCGCTTGCCGCCCTGACCGCAATTTCCGCGACGATCCTGGTTCAGTCCGCCACGGCATCCGATTTTTCCGAGCCGTGGAAGCGGCAGGACCGGGCGCTGGTGATCGATGCCTATGAGTACAATTCGATCGACTGGCAAAAGATGGCGCAAGACAAGCGCATCGTGGGCTTCATCAACAAGGGCTCCGACGGCCTTTCCCCGCCCTACGAATGCTCTGGCGACGAGACCGAAATTCGCCTTTGCAAGGCGCTCTGGAAGCGCCATGCGGTGGCACGGGAACTGTTCCATACACGCAAGACCGTCGCCAAGGCGATGGGCCTGAAATGGGGCGCCTACCATCTGGCGCGTCCCGGCAACCCGATCGACCAGGCGAATAATCTCATAGACTTCACCGAACCGGAGCCCGATGACCTGATCGCGCTCGACGTGGAGGACAACGACCCCAGCCAATGGATGTCGCTCGATGACGCCGAGATTTTCGTTCTGCACATTCATCGCCGGCTCGGCAGGTTTCCTATCCTCTACACCAACGGCACGACGGCAAAGTACATCGCCGACAACAGCAACCGCTACCGCCTGCTTTCGCGCCTGCCGCTCTGGTATGCGCGCTACAAGCCGGCGATCGGGCTGCATTTCCCGAAAGGCAACTGGAAATCCTACACGCTCTGGCAGTTCTCGGCCGGCGCCAATTGCGACGCCAAGGCATGTCCCTACCGGGTGCCGGGCACATCCAACGATATCGACGTCAACGTCGCTTCGATGAGCGCAGACGAATTGCGGGCGGAGTGGCCGTTCGGAAAGCTGATCGACAAGACCGTCGATATGATCGCCACCGTTCCGCTGCCCATCGCGCGCAAGGATGCCTTGCTGGGCGACGTCGTGATGCAATATGCCGAAGTGGACGAAGCCGTCGAGCCACCGGCTTTCGCGTCGATGTTTGCAAGCGCCGGCGCCGGATTGCCTATTCCGACCACAATCGTCGACAGTGAGGAGACTTTCGCCGCGACCGAATATGCCTCCTACGTCGCGGCAATCGACGAGGCATTGCGCGATCTGCAGGGGCTGCCAAAGGAAGCGGCGGCGCTCGCACCGCCCGGGCCACCGCTTGTGGCCGTGCAGCCACCGCAGCCAAGACGCGATCGGCTGCCGGTATTCCTGATCAGAAAGATCGACGCGGAAATCGCCGAGCAACCGCTTCCGTAATCAGAAGTCGCTTTCTCTACCGCGCCTTTTCCCGTTCGACGGCGCGCCAGCCAATGTCGCGGCGGCAAAAACCCTCCGGCCAATCGAGGAGATCGACTGCTTCATAAGCCTGGCGCTGGGCGTCCAGGACCGAGCCAGCCATCGCGGTCACGTTAAGCACGCGACCACCGCTGGCCACGATGGCGCCATCGCGTTCGGCGGTACCAGCGTGGAATATCTCGGCGCCCGCGCTTTCTGCCCTGTCCAGTCCACGGATGGTCGAACCCTTTTGCGGCACGCCGGGATAACCTTTGGCAGCCATGACCACGGTAAGAGCAGCGTCATCGCGCCAGCGCACCGACATGTGCCCGAGCTGGCCGTCGGCAGCGGCTTCAAGCAGGACCAGCAGATCGTCCTTGAGGCGCATCATCAGAACCTGGCATTCGGGATCGCCGAAACGGACATTGTACTCGATGAGCTTCGGGCCGCTCTTGGTGATCATCAGTCCGGCAAACAGCACGCCTGAGAACGGCGCACCAAGCTCGGCCATGCCGCGCATCGTCGGCTCGACGATCTCGCGCATTGTCTGCTCGATCATCTCGGGGGTCATCACCGGGGCCGGCGAATATGCACCCATGCCGCCCGTGTTGGGACCGGTGTCGCCTTCGCCGACCTGCTTGTGATCCTGCGCGGTACCAAATGGCAACGCCGTCTTGCCGTCGCACAGGCAAAAGAAGCTGGCCTCTTCGCCGGTCATGAACTCCTCGACCACAACCTCCGCCCCGGCGCTGCCGAACGAGCCCTCGAAGCAATCGTCAATCGCAGCGAACGCCTCGGCTTCGGACATGGCAACGGTGACGCCCTTGCCGGCGGCAAGTCCGTCGGCCTTGATGACGATCGGCGCGCCGTGGGCGGAAACATAGGCCTTGGCGTCTTCAGCATTTTTAAAGCGACCATAGGCGGCAGTCGGAATGTCATATTGTGCGCAGAGATCTTTCGTAAAACCTTTCGAGCCTTCAAGTTGCGCGGCGACCTTGGAGGGGCCGAAAACCTTGAGACCGGCCTGCCGCAAATCGTCGCCAAGTCCGGCGACGAGCGGACCCTCGGGTCCGACGACGACGAGATCGATGGCCTTGTCCCGGCAGAAGGCGACGATTGCAGCATGGTCAGCGACATCGACCGCAACCAGTTCGGCGCTGCGCGCGATGCCGGGATTGCCAGGGGCAGCGTAGAGACGGGTCAGCATCGGCGAAGCGGCAAGCTTCCAAGCCAATGCGTGCTCGCGCCCGCCAGAACCAATCAACAGAACATTCATGCCGTCCTCGCACCGTCGCCACCGCAGGGGCTCATCGGGTAGAGACGCGGCCCTGGAGGGTCAAGCTTGTAGAGCCGTCATCAACGACAATTCGGCAGCTTGACGCCCCGCTGTGCGGCTGGCACTGGACCTTTCATGGAAGAGGTTCAATCGAAACACGGCCAGGGGCGCGTCGCGGACGCGCCGAGCGGCCATTGGGTTTACCGCACATTGCCGCGATGGCTTTGGCCCTATGCCCAGCTCGCGCGATGGGACCGCTTCGGCTGGCAATTGCTGCTGTGGCCCTGCTGGTGGTCGGCAGCCCTGGCGGCAAGCGCCTTCGCCCGGCCCGAGGACCCGCTTGCCACCCTGCTGCCATCCATCTGGACATTGCTGCTGTTTTTGATTGGCGCGATCGCCATGCGCGGTGCCGGCTGCACCTACAATGACATCGTGGACGCCAGGATCGACGATCAGGTACAGCGGACGCGCTCGCGGCCGCTGCCATCCGGCAAGGTAACGCGCAGGCAGGCCTGGGTGTTTCTGGTTGTTCAGGCTCTGGCGGGGCTGCTGGTGCTGCTGCAGTTCAACAGTTTCAGCATTCTGACCGGCATCGTGTCGCTGGGGATCGTCGCGATCTATCCATTCATGAAGCGCTTTACCAACTGGCCGCAGCTGGTGCTCGGCCTGGCGTTTTCCTGGGGCGCGCTGATGGGCTGGACGGCAGAATTCGCAGACATCGGCCGGCCGGCCATTCTGCTTTATCTCGGTTCGATCTTCTGGGTGATCGGCTACGACACCATCTACGCCCATCAGGACAAGGAGGACGACGCGGTTGTCGGCGTGAAGTCGACCGCCCTGCTTTTCGGTGACAGCACCAAGTCCTGGCTGATCGGCCTTTACGCAGGCGCCCTGATCCTCATGGCAAGCGCATTCTCGTCAGCACAGGTGCCGGTGCCGGCCATGGCCGGACTGTTGGCAGCTGGCGCGCACATGGCGCGCCAGATCATCTCTCTCGATATCCACGATGCGGATCAGTGCCTGCGCCTTTTCAGGTCCAACAATGTGGTTGGATGGCTGATTTTCCTCGGGCTGATCGGCGGCGCCTTCTGGGCGGCACTCAAGCCGCTCATCTGAAGCGCTTCAGTTGCGCAACGGCCGCGCGCTATTCGCGGGCGATGATCTCGTTGCCGTCGATCACCAGGCGCATGCCGAGATTTCCCGGTCGGCGGCGGACCAGGAAGAACGGCCGGCGCGATGCACCGCGTCGCTTGCGGCGGTCCTGAGCAGGCAGCGCCTTGATGGCTTCACCGAGCGACTCCTCAAGCGTCCTGGCAACACCGTCGGCCTCGATCAGCAACATGGGAAGGCGAAAGGCCTCGGCCCATGCGCGCCAGTCGGCCGCGACGTCTTCGAGGTTGTCTGCGACGAGCAGCGGAACGGACAGCATCGGATCGTTGTGCAGAAGTTCCAGCGTCACGGTGACGTTCGCGTCTTCATCCTCGAGCGCCCGGGCGGCAACGCCGCTAAAGGCATTGGCCGGCAGGACAACCGTCGCAGGCAGGCCGCTCATCTGGAGCAGCCGGCGGACAATCGCCCCGCGTTGGTCGATGGTGAAAGTAACGTCGCCGAAGCTATCGCTGGTCGCATAGCTTACTGCCTGGGGCAAGCGTAACGGGTCGAGGCGCATGTTGCGTCCCGCCCAGACTGGCTTCAGTCCGGTATTCATGTCTGTGCCTTCCTGTCTCTCCTGAGAGCCGGAGTTTCCGGTTCTCACGGACCAGTTTTCCCGGTCTCGTTATGGAGATGACATTAGCGCGGCGACCTTATCGGCCAGCTTAAGAAAGTCGGTTAAATTTTGCTGATCTTGGCGATGGTTATCGAAATCCGACCACCCGCAAGATGTTGGTAGGCTTTATCTACAACAGCTTACCGGGATTCATGATGCCGGCCGGATCGAACGTTTTCTTGATCCGGCGCATCAGGTCGATGGCCACCGGTGGTGCGGTGGCGAGTAGCTCGTCGCGCTTCAATTGCCCGATCCCATGCTCTGCGGAAATGGAACCGCCAAGGTCGCGCACGATATCGTGCACAGCCTTGTTCATGGCTCGGTAAAGGCCAAGATAGACTTTCGGATCTTCGCCCGGCGGCTGCGAAACATTGTAGTGCAAATTGCCATCGCCCATATGGCCGAAGCAGACCACGCGGGCTCCGGGGCAAACGCTCTGAACGGAAACGGCCGCGCGCTCGATCATTTGCGGCACAGACGCCACGGGCACGGATATATCGTGCTTGATTGACGCGCCTTCAGGCTTCTGGGCGTCCGACAGGTTTTCGCGCAGCGACCAGAAAGCGTTGGCCTGGGCAAGGCTCGCCGCGATGACGGCATCGCCGGCAATGCCGGCTTCGAGCCCCTCGGTCAGAATTTCCTCCATCAGACTGGTCGCGTCCTCGGCAGAGCGGCCTGACGAAATCTCGACGAGCGCGTTCCAGGGCCACGCCTGTTGCAGCGGCGCGACGGAGGCAGGCGAAAATTGCAGCGCAAAGTCGAGCGGCGTCTTGCCGACAAGTTCGAAGGCCGTGAGGCTGTTGCCGGCTCGCTCGGTGGCAAGACCGAAAAGCGACAGTGCGGCCTCGGGCGACTTCAACCCGACCCACGCCACTTCACGGCCTTTCGGCTTGGGAAACAGCTTCATCACCGCAGCGGTGATGATGCCCAGCGTTCCTTCGGCGCCGACGAACAGGTTTTTCAGGTCGTAGCCCGTATTGTCCTTCTTGAGCTTGCGAAGATCGTCCAGAACTTCGCCGGTCGGCAGCACCACTTCGACGCCAAGGCACAGTTCACGCGTATTGCCGTAGGCAAGCACTGCGGTGCCGCCCGCATTCGAGGACAGATTGCCGCCAATCTGGCACGAGCCCTGCGAGGCAAGCGACAGTGGAAAAAGACGATCCGCTGCATCGGCGGCACGATGCAGGTTTTCAAGAACCATGCCGGCCTCGACGGTAATCGTGTTTGACAGCGGATCGAGTTCCCGCACCCGGTCAAGGCGCGACAGCGACACGACGATTTCGCGACCCGAACCATGCGGCACCTGACCACCGACTAGACCCGTATTGCCGCCTTGCGGCACGATCGGCGTAGCGGTCTCGGTGGCCAGCCGAAGAATTCGGCTTACCTCCTCGACACTGCCCGGCCTGAGCACCAGCGGTGTGCGCCCTGGATAGAGACCCCGCATCTCGTGCACATAGGGCTCGATGTCGGCCTGACCGCGCAGCGCATGGGCCGATCCCACGAGGGCCTCGAACCTGTCGAGGAGCGCCGGGGCGAGGCTCTCGGTTTGGGACGCCATCAGACCTGCCTACTGTTGATCGGACATCGCGGCGCGCGGGGCGGCGGCGCGAGAGATGCGATCGTTGATTGCCTCGCCCAGCCCGATATTGGGGATGGTGGCAACGGCAATCGTGGTCGCGCCGCTGCGATCCAGCGCCTGCAGGAACGAGAACAGGTTTGTAGCAGCCTCGCGCAGGTTGCCCGATTGCGATAGGTTGAGGACGGCCATGGCCCTGTCGGCGCCCTCGGGCATTGTGGGTCCGAAGGCCAGCAGAGCCTCTCCGTCCCTGACTTCGCCGGCATTGGTGCGGACGGCGGAAACGGGAGCGTAGTGCGAGGCAAGCATGCCAGGCGCCTCGATGCCTGCAGTGGCGCCGCGCAGCAGTATGCCGCTAATGACTGACTCGACAAGTTCGGCAGCAATACCGCCGGGCCTGAGCATTCGCACCGTTTGCCCCTCCACCTTCAGAATAGTCGACTCCAGGCCAACAGTTGTCGGCCCGCCATCAACGATAAGCGGCACGCGATCGCCCAGATCGGCAGCAACAGCCTCGGCGGTTGTGGCCGATATGCGGCCGGACGAATTCGCACTCGGCGCGGCAAGCGGTCGGCCAAGACGGCCAATCAGCGAAGCCCCGAACCCTTGCGGCATGCGAAGCGCGATGGTGTCGAGGCCGGCCGTTACCAGCGGATGCACCCCATGCCCGGACGCGAGCGGCAGAACAAGCGTCAATGGTCCCGGCCAGAAAGCCTCGGCAAGTCGGGTCGAAAGCGGGTCGAACCGTGCAATCTGTCTGGCCATGCCCATGCCGGCAACATGGGCAATCAGCGGATTGAAGCGGGGTCTGCCCTTGGCCTCGAAAATCCGAGCAACGGCTTCGCCATTGGTAGCGTCGCCGGCGAGCCCGTATACGGTCTCCGTGGGGATGGCGACAATCTGGCCATCTTCCAGCAGCGAAAGGGCATCCGCCATCGCATCTTGTGTCTTCAGGATGTTCGCCACATACGCCTTCCAGAGTGAACCCGCCAGGGTCCTGACCCTAGGGTCAGGACCCTAGCTATCGCGCAGCGCGCATAGGGGCAAGGCTTGCTGAACCATCATTTGTTAATCGGTAAAATGCTAGTCTGTGCTGCAAGCCGACATAAACGAGCCGACGGCAATATTATGCTGTTAAACCGTATCTGGAGCGAACAGGCCCGCATGCGCACAACGACCGCACTTGTCCTGATCCTGGCCACTGCAATCGCCAATGCCAGTGCATCCTCCATCGTCGCCATAGGCGACAGCATGCAAGGCGTCGGATCGTCGACCGTCGTCCTGGGCGAAACCGCAGATGTGGTCGCAGGGCAGCAGGTGGAGGACGGCTCGACGATCGAATCTTCCGGGACGATGCTCAAGTCGCCATCCGTCAGCGTCGCGGCGCAGCCGGCAGGCACGCCAACGCCATCGATCGTTATTATCGGCGAACCGGGCAGAGGCGTCATTGAGGACAGGATTGCCGAGGTCGCAAAGCCCAGACCGCAATCGGGCAGGCCCATGACGCCGATGCTCATTCGCGGGGGAATCGTCGGCGACGCTATCGCCAGGCCCATCGCCTCATCCGGGCGCCCAACAGAAGCATCGACGCCACTCGCGCTCGATCCCAACGACAAGGGCACACCGTCGAAGCGCAAGGCGCTGAAGAGGCAGGCCGAACGGCAGCAGGCCATGGAGCAGCAAGCGCCAGCGGCACCGCCGCCGGAGCCGCCGACAACGACAGAGTGAACCGGACTGCTTGACGCAACCGCGACAAGGCCGCACGTTCCTGACGGCATGACCGGCCTGATCGTCCATCGATGGCAATCGACGTCGGGCGGATGCCTGGGCAGGCAGTCTCAATCGGCCAGGGAAGTCGGAACATGAAATCAGTTTTTGGAGCGCTGGCCGCGGGACTTCTGATTGGCCCGATGATCCTGCCGACAGCCGCCGCGGCCGAGACTTTGCTCGGCACCTATGTCGCGCGAATCTCATGGAAGGACCACGAAGCCAGCAACGGCAACAAGCTCGACCAAGCTGCGCAGATCGTCCGGCAGGACCGCGCCAATGTGCACAGGCACATCCAGACCGACGAGGAAGACGACATCGACGCGTGGTTCACGACCAACG